>JBEBCV010000245.1:0-9373 GCA_041157505.1 Chloroflexota bacterium
TTCTTCCTCATCGTTCGATACATCCGCCAGCGGGATTGGCGCGATATGTTCCTGTTGGTTTCTATTCCGGTGTTGATCCTGCCGTCGGTGTTGTCGTTGGCGTTCCCGAATGAAAATCCTGCCATGAATCGCGCGGGGGGCGCGTCGGTAGTAGTATTCGTTATCGGGGCGTTGGCGCTCGATGGGTTGGTATCCAGTTTCGGGTCTGAAATGAAGCGGAAGGTCATCGCATTTAGCATGGTGGGAGTTCTCTTCGCAGGCGTTGCATACTTCAACTATGATCTCGTCTTCAAACAGTTTGGTCCAGCCTTCGCGGCAGTGAATTGGAATTCATCGGAGATGGGCAAGGTCATCACCGATTTTGAGAACAAGCATGGGCAAACGGATACGGTCTGGATCGTTCCGTACCCCTACTGGGTAGACACGCGTTTGCCGGGCAGTTGGGCAGGCATCCCGAACCGTGACTTTGCGATGTGGCAGGACCGTCTCGGAGATAGTTTGGCGTACCCCGCGCCGAAGTTGTTCATCTATTGGAATGCGGATACGGAAACTGAGAGAATTCTCAAAGAACTCTACCCGAACGGACAAGTGAACCGCTATACTTCAGCGTTCCCCGGTAAAGACTTTTTTATCTTTTTAGTGGAGCAATAGATCAAGTGACAGTCCCTTTCAAAGTGACTGTCACTTATGCAAAACATTATGACCAACGAAAAACATTGGTGGCTGTACGACATCTTATTCATCCTTGTCCTGCTCATGGCGGGATATTTGCGACTCACTGGCATTCAATGGGGCGAAGGCTATCATCAACATCCCGATGAACTTTTTCTAACCGGCGTGTTGGACAATCTGCGTGCCAAGACCTGCGAAGACCCCAGCATCCCTGTCGATTCGTGTTTGCCGGAAAATCGCCGCTGGATGACTCCCGGCGAATATTTCGATAGCTCAACTTCCACGCTCAACCCCTTCAACCGCGGATTTGGTTTCTACGTCTACGGCAATCTGCCTCTGACAGCGACCCGTGTTCTGATGGAAGCCTTTGGCAATGATGTCATTGGTTCGTCCAAGTTCTTTGCGCGGCAAATGTCTGCCCTTGCAGACCTGTTCAGCATCTTCTTCCTGTATCTGCTTGTCTCGCGGTTGTATGGACGCAAAGTCGGCGTACTGGCGGCGGCGTTCTCGTCTCTCGCAGTAATGCAGATTCAGCAATCTCATTTCTTCACTGTCGATTTGTTCGTCAATACGTTCTTGTTCGCGGCATTGTTGTTTGCCGTGGGAATCCTGGAATGGGGGAAGGAGAAGAACAGTAACGAGACACAAGAAGTGAGCAATGAAGAGGAAGGAACAAGGGATGACGAAAAACTTGTTCCTAATCCCTTGTCACTAATCCCTGGCATCCTCAAACATCCACTCACCCTGCTCTCCATCGGCTTTGGTTTTGCATTGGGCATGGCGATGGCATCCAAGATCAATGCGGCGGTGATGGCACTCGTCCTGCCGTTCGCGTTCTTCCTGCGCTGGTTGATCTACGACCGCCACAAAAAACTGGATACTGGTTACTGGACACAGGTTTTACTTTTCCTCATTGCAGGCGGACTCGCTACCATCATCTCCTTCCGCATCTTCCAGCCTTATGCTTTTGATGGCATCTTGCTCAGCAAGCAATGGGTGGAAGGTATCGCCGAACAGCGTACCCAAGCCACCGGCAAAGCGGACCTTCCGTGGAATCTGCAATGGGCGCGCCGCACACATTTATATTCCTTTGAAAACTTAACCGTTTGGGGGCTGGGTCTTCCGCTTGGCATTCTCGCCTGGGTGGGCTTCCTCTTCATGGGTTGGCGCATCCTCAAAGGCAACTATCATCATCTATTGCTCTGGGGCTGGACGGCGCTTTACTTCGGCTGGCAGTCGATGCAGTTCAACCCCACCATGCGCTATCAATTGCCGATCTATCCGCTGCTGGCGATGATGGCGGCATGGTTTATTTTTGAGTTGGCAAAACTTCGAAAACAGACCACAGACGATGGACCACAGACCATCGTCAATCGTCCATGGTCCATCGTCGCATTTATTCTCGGAACCCTCGTCCTTGCCCTCACCGCCGTTTGGGCATTCGCCTTCCAAAGCATTTACCTGCGCGACGAACCCCGCATGGAAGCCTCACGATGGATGTTCCAGAACGTTCCATCCGCGGTCAACCTCTCCATCGAAACCGACGAAGGCAAGCTCAACCAACCGCTTGCGGTTCTTTACGACTTCCCCATCGTTGCTGGCTCTCCTTATACGTTGCCATTCTTCCCTAAATCTGACGGGACGTTGACCGAAGTGACCTTCGCCTACGCTCGCGACGAAGCCGGTCTGCCCGCCCCCGTTGTATTGACTCTCACTTCCGCCTCTCAACCGGACCTCGTGCTGGGTCGCGCTTCCACCATGCTTAATACCACGCAGACGGATGATCCGCGCGGAGTGCCGTTGACGTTCACCTTCGATAAGGTCATTCCGCTTTCAAAGGATGAGTCTTATACCCTGAGCATCGAAACGCTTGGGCAGATTCTCTATCTCGAAGGTTCAGCCGTCTCCAACGAAACGGACTATGACTGGGGTTTGCCCTTCCGCATCGATGGCTATGATCCCTACGGCGGGATGTACAGCAATGACGACCTTGTTCTACAAGTCTATTGGGTAGATGACATCAACAAGCTCAACCGTTATCTGGATATCCTGAACAAAGCAGATTACATCATCATCCCCACCAACCACCAATACGGGCAGATCACCCGCGTACCGGAACGTTATCCGCTCACGACCTTGTATTATCGTGAGTTGATCGGTTGTCCATCGGGACAGGAAATTATCGAGTGTTATCGGCTTGCACAGCCGGGCATGTATGAAGGCAAACTCGGTTTTGAACTGGCGGCGGTCTTTGAGTCGTATCCCACTCTTGGGAATATCGTCATCAATGATCAACGTGCAGAAGAAGCTTTCACTTTCTACGATCACCCCAAGGTGCTCATCTTCAAGAAATCTGATTCATACGATGGAAACCGCGTCCGTGCCATTCTCAGCAGCGTGGATTTGACCAAGGTCGTTCAGCTCACACCCACGCAATTCAGCGATTTCAAGACCTTGATGCTGCCGGAGACAAAACTGGAAAGTCAACGGGCAGGCGGCACATGGTCTGACCTGTTCGATTATGACTGGCTGCAAAATAAAGTTCCCGGTCTTGGCTTGCTATTCTGGTATGCCTTCATCTTCGTGCTTGGACTTTTCGCTTATCCCATCGCACGCCTGGCGTTGCCCGGCTTGAAGCAATACTCGTATGCCTTGGGCAGGATCGTCGGTTTGGTGCTGATGGCGTGGCTGGCATGGATGGGCGGTTCGATCGGCGTGCCGTATACGCGACTCAGCATCGGCGTGGCATTCGCTTTGGTCGTGGTAACAGGCGTCGGCTTGTGGATGAGGCGCAAGGAACAATTCAAGGAAGATTGGACCAGCCATCGTCAGTTCTTTGTAATGGCAGAGATCGTCTTCCTAGCCTTCTTCCTGATCGATCTGCTGATTCGTGTGGGCAACCCCGATATGTGGCATCCCGCAAAAGGCGGCGAGCGCCCGATGGACTTTTCGTATTTCAATGCGGTGTTGAAGAGCACGAGCTTCCCGCCGTATGACCCGTGGTATGCGGGCGGTTATATCAATTACTACTATTACGGTTTTGTGATGGCGGGCACGCCTGTGAAGTTGCTTGGCATCGTTCCTTCGATCGCGTATAACTTTATTCTGCCCACATGGTTCGCATTGGTGGCATTGGGTGCGTATGCAATCGGATATGGGGCAGTGGAAAGTCAAAGGCATGCCCTGAGCAACGCCGAAGGGTCAAAGGTTGATGACGACCGACCTACGACTTTAGACCTTCGACTCATTGCTGGTCTTTCTGGTTCGTTACTGACCATCTTCCTTGGCAACCTTGGAACGATCCAACTGATCTTCAGTGCCATGCAACGTGTCGTTGCTCCAGGCGGAGTCATCCCCGCGGATACGGGTTTGATCCAGCGTTGGGTGTGGGCATTCCAAGGTATGTGGCAGATCATGACCTCTGGCGCGCTTCTGCCCATCGGGCGTGGAGATTGGTACTGGTTCCCGAGCCGCGTGATCGCACCGGGACCCGGCAACGAAATTACAGAGTTCCCGCTGTTCACGTTCTTATACAGCGACATGCATGCACACATGTTGGTGATGCCGCTGGCATTGTTCATCATTGCGTGGGCGTTGGCGTTCGTCCTCGCGCGCGCGCAGTTGACCCGCGGCGAATGGATCGCATCCTTTGGCATTGGCGCCTTGATGATCGGCGCATTGAAACCAACCAACACGTGGGACTTGTACACGTATTATCTGCTCGCAGCAATTGCTGTCATTTACACCATCTATCGCCACTTCGAATGGAAAGATTATTTCAACATCCCAGCTTGGGCAGGGAAAGCAGGTCTTGCCGTAGCCGCTGCTGGGCTCTTGTATGTGTTGGGTTCGCTCTTCTACCTGCCGTTCTCGCACTGGTTCGGGCAGGCGTATAACTCTGTCGCGTTCTGGGATGCAAGCCGCACGCCCTTATCGTCTTACTTCACGCAATGGGGCTTGTTCCTCTTCATCATCACCGCCTGGTTGATCTGGGAAACCCGCGAATGGATGGCAGCAACGCCCGTCTCGCATTTGAAGCGATTGCAGCCGTATGTGCTTGTGGTAGAAATCGTCATCGCTGCCTTGATCGCGTTCTTCGTCTTCTTCCTTGTGGAGAAAGCGTATATCGGTTTCCTCGCGCTTCCACTCGCATTCTGGTGTGCCATCCTCATCCTGCGCGCAGACTTGCCAGATGCCAAGCGCTTTATCCTCTTCCTCACCGGCACTGCGCTCACTATCACCATCGCTGTGGAATTCATCGCACTCATCGGCGACATCGGACGCATGAACACCATCTTCAAGTTGTATCTGCAAGCGTGGATGATGTTCGCGGTCAGTGCCGCCGCAGCCTTTGGCTGGACCCTGCCCGCCTTAACTCAGTGGCGCATAAAATGGCGTGCGGTCTATCAAGTAGGTGTGTATGTCTTGCTGGGCTGTGCCTTCATGTTCACTCTGACCGCCTCCACCGACAAGATGAGCGACCGCATGAATCCCGATGCGCCCCATTCGCTCGATGCAATGGAATTCATGAATCACACCCAGCATTGGGATGGTCAGATCATGGAGTTGAGCGAAGACTATCGTGCCATCCGTTGGATGCAAGATAATATCGAAGGCTCACCCGTCATTGTGGAAGCGAACTGCACCGAATACCGCTGGTGCACCCGCATCACCATTTACACCGGTCTGCCCGGCGTGGTCGGCTGGAACTGGCATCAGCGCCAGCAGCGCGGCATCTTCGCCCCGCAAGTGCAGGAACGCGTCAACGAAGTCGGCACTTTCTACACCACCCCCGATATTCAATTGGCGCTTAACTTCCTCAAGAAATATGATGTACAGTATATTGTGGTCGGTCAACTCGAGCGCAACGTCTACCCCTTCCTGCCTGGCACGCCCGATGGCTTGTTGAAATTCACCGAGTTCGAAGGCACGTATTGGGACGCTGTCTATCAAGACACGAACACAACGATTTATCAAGTAAAACCATAATCGTAAGGGCGACCCGTCTGGTTTGGTCAGGTGACTTGATCCCGCTGGAAGGGTCGCCCCTACACTATAAAAGAGGAGCCCTCATGATTCTCCACATCACATCCAAACAAGATTGGTCTGACGCACAGGCGAAGGGCGAATACATTGCGCCAAGCCTTGCCACTGAAGGCTTCATCCATTTTTCCACCGATAAGCAAGCCGTCAACGTTGCCAATGCTTTCTATCGCGGGCGAACCGATTTGGTCTTGCTGGTGGTCGATGAAAGCAAACTCAAGCCCGAGCTTAAGTGGGAAGCGCCCGCCGGTCCGCCCGCGGATAACATCTCTCAAGCGGATCTGTTTCCCCATCTCTACGGTCCACTCAACTTGGATGCCGTCGCCTCCGTTCTGGACTTTCAGCCTGATTCCACAACCGGAACCTTCACCCTCCCCAAACTGGATTCTGGCAACTAGCCCACTGGTTACTGAACACTGATGACCGCTTTTCTCTCCTGGTATTTCATCCTCACCGTTCTTGGCTGGCTGACCTTTCCGCTGGTCTATCATCTCCTCCCTGCCCTCAGTGACCGCGGTTACACCCTTGCGCGCACAGCGGGTCTGTTGATCTGGGGTTACATCTTTTGGTTGTTCACTTCGTTCGGTTTCTCCCGCAACGACCTCGGCGGTATCGTCTTCGCGCTTGCCATTCTCATCGCACTCAGCGCCTGGTCACTCATCACTCATTACTCATCACTCATCACTTTCCTTCGCCAAAACGTCGCCTTACTCGTCACTACTGAAATTCTCTTTTTTATTGCATTCGCATTTCTAGCTTTCGTCCGCGCGGCAAACCCTGAACTTGCCAGCACCGAAAAACCGATGGAGTTGATGTTCATCAACAGCATTTTGCGTTCTGAAACGTTCCCGCCGCAAGATGCCTGGCTTTCGGGGTACGCCATCTCGTATTACTACTTCGGCTACGTGCTCACCGCCATGCTCGCCCGCCTCTCAGACATCAACGGCAGCACCGCCCACAACCTGATGACCTCGCTCATCTTTGCACTGGGCGCCATTGGCTCATTTGGCATCGTCTACAACTTTCTGACCTCTTCACGTTTCCCTCATCACAAATCAGATCAATCACCAATCGTCAATCGTCAATCGTCAATCGTCAATGCTCTTCTCGCTCCCCTCTTCCTGCTTCTCGTCTCCAACTTCGAAGCCCTGCTCGAAGTCCTTCACCGCCGCGGACTTGGTTGGGTACGCGACCCCGACACCCAAGCGTGGACAGGTCCCTTCTGGACATGGCTTGACATGAAAGAACTCTCCCAGCCGCCCGTCGAACCGTTGGGCTGGGTGCCAAATCGTTATCTTTGGTGGTGGCGTGCTTCGCGCGTCATTCAAGACTACGACATCAACGGCGGCTTCCGCGAAGCCATCGACGAATTCCCATTCTTCTCCTTCCTGCTCGGTGACTTGCATCCGCATGTGTTGGCGATTCCCTTTGGGTTGCTTGCTGTCTCTGTTGCAATGAACATCTTCCTCGGCGGATGGAAAGGCAGCAAGGTCAACGTCATGGGAGCGCAGTTTCATATTGCACCAACTGGCTTTCTCTTCGCTGCCCTGGTGCTCGGCGGACTCGCCTTCCTCAACACGTGGGATATTCTCGTCGCCGCAGCGCTGATCGTCTTCGCCTTTGTCCTATGGCGCGCCAACGAAGACGGCTGGAGTTGGTCACGTCTCGAAGATTTGTTCTTGCTGGGTCTGCCTCTCGGTATCTTATCTCTCGTTTTATATTTCCCCTTCTATCTTGGGTTCTCCTCCCAAGCAGGCGGCATTCTCCCCAACTTCATGTACATCACACGTGGGATGCATCTCTGGGTGATGTGGGGTACGCTGCTGATCCCGATCTTTATCTTCCTTCTTTATGTTGTGACGAAACGCCCGCTTCGCCCGAACTGGAAACTGGGATTCACCATCGGGCTTGGCACTCCGCTCATCCTTTTCCTGCTAACGATCATCCTCGGCGCATTAGCACTCGTCGTTGAAAAAGATTTCACGAATGCCCTGCTCGCCTCCTACAACATGACGGTCGGGCAATTCTTCGCCGCCACCTCCCTGCGCAGACTGACACACATTGGCAGTTTGATCACATTGTTGGCAGTGTTCATCCCCGCAGTGGCATTTGTGTTTTCAAGAAATGAGGAACAAGAGACAAGTCACGAAGAAAACCTTGCATCTGTTTCTACAGACCTCATTCCACAGACTTCATCCCTACCTTTTCTCTTCCTCCTCCTCACCTTGGGCACGCTCCTTGTTCTTGCCCCAGAGTTTGTCTATCTGCGTGACCAGTTCGGGTATCGCATCAACACCATCTTCAAGTTCTACTATCAGGCGTGGATACTCTGGAGTCTCGTCGCAGCCTTTGGCGTAGGCTACCTGCTCCAATCCTTGCGTGGACTTGCCGATATTGCAACTCGTATCGTCATCGGCGTGGTCATCTTCTGCGGGTTGCTTTATCCTGTCTTCGGGGTGATGACCAAGACCAACAACTTCAAACCCGGCTTCGGATATAACCTCGACGAGTTTGCCCGAGTCCAACGCGAGAACGCAGACGATGCCGCCGGGATCGAATTTTTGCTGACCCAACCCGAAGGCGTCATTGCTGAAGCAATTGGTGGAAGTTATAGCTATTACGGACGTATCGCAACATATACGGGTTATCCCACTGTGCTTGGCTGGCCCGGTCACGAATCCCAATGGCGCGGCGGCTCGGAGCTGCAAGGCTCCCGGCAGGAAGATATCAACCTCCTCTACTCCACCGTCCGCTGGGAAGAGGCGAGAACCGTCATCGAAAAATACAACATCCGTTACATCTTCATCGGAAATTTGGAACGCACATCCATGCGCGTGAGCGAAGAAAAGTTCGCGATGTATCTCGAACCCATCTTCCAGCAAGGAAGTACATCCATTTACAAAGTACCATAGCACTCAAAGCAAATTTGTCAGGCGAAAAACCTGGACCACAATACAAAATAAAAACAGTCCCTAAAGTTTTGGCTTTAGGGACTGTTTTTATTGCTTATTACTTTTACTGCGCTGGCTGTCCTTCAGTCGGATACCCCTTGGCATACCATTCCTTCAATCCACCTGCCATACTGGTGGCGTTGAAACCTGCGTTTAACAAGATGTCACGTCCCTGCTGGCTGCGGTTGCCAGAGCGACAGACCACCACGATCTCCTGGTCTTTTGGCAGTTCATTCAAACGGGCTGGCAATTCATCCAACGGAATGAGGGTGGTGTTCGGAGCATGATACTCATCCCATTCTTCCTGGGTGCGGACATCCAACACAAACGTACCCGCTTGATATTTCTGGTACGCCTCGTCGACGCTGATCTCGCTCGCCAACACGGAAGCAGAGCCGCCGCCTGTTAAACCGGTGGCGATAAGATAAATGACCAACGCTACAACAGCAAGAACGGTCAACTGACCGGCAGGTTTGCGCAGGAAACCGTTCAGTCCGCCTTGCGCCATGGAACTCGTTTTTCGAGTAGATTTCTTCTTATTAGACATTATGTCCTCACATCAATAGATTTATTATCTTTTGATGCCAAACCTCGCCAAAAGTTACAGGACGATAAAAACAAAGAGTGACTTGCCAGGCACATCTGACAAGTCACTCTTTTGAATGGTGTGGAAACGATCAACTCTTGAACGACTGCACAGCAGCGTT
>JBEBCV010000246.1:0-3211 GCA_041157505.1 Chloroflexota bacterium
TGATCGAAAAGAAAATTCAAGAAACATTAAGTTCCGGAAAATTACAGACCTTTGAATATCAACTTCCACTGGCTGATCAAAAAGTTCATGATTTTGAAGCACGTATGACACCCAGCGGCAAGGACGAAGTTGTAGCTGTAGTACGCGATATCACGAACCGCAAGAGCATGGAACGTGAGATCTTGCAAGTTAATGAGCGTTTTACTGAACTGGCTGAAAGTGTATCCGATATATTTTGGGTCACGCAGCCCAAAATACGCAAACATTTATATGTTAATCCTGCTTTTGCCGTCATTACCGGGTTTAGCGCTGAAGCTGTGGATAACCTCCCCAATGGCTACCTGGATATCGTAGTGCCTGAAGACCAACACATCGTCATCAAAGTCCGTGAGCAGGAAGATAATGGTCTTAAGACCGATACAAAATACCGCATCCTGCAACCCGATGGCAGCATCCGTTGGATCCATGACAGAGCCACACCCGTTTTCGATGAAACTGGAAACGTGGTGCGTGTTGTGGGTGTTTCAAGCGACATTACGGAACAAGTAGAAGCCGAAAAGCGTTTGAACGAATCTGAGACACGTTTCCGCCAGATCGCAGAAACCATACCAGAAGTATTTTGGGTTTTCGACAATGAACAAAATCAATTGGCATATATCAGCCCTGCGTTTGAATCTGTTTGGGGGTATTCAGGCCGAACGATATATGAGAACGACGAAATTTTTATAGAAGCCATCCTGCCTGAAGATCGCAATCTCATGTTTACATCCATGGAAAAACAAAATCGCGGCGAACATACAGAAATTGAATACCGTATTGTGCGCCCTGATGGTTCCATACGATGGATCCATGACAGATCCTTCCCCGTTTTCGATGAACAAGACGGCCACCTCAAACGGACAGCTGGCATAGCAACCGATATTACTGAACAAAAACTTGCAGGAGATGCACTGCGAGACCGCGAAGAACGTCTGCGCCTCACATTGGATGCATCTCATCAAGGTCTCTATGACTTAAACCTTCAGACCGGAGAAGCGATCACCAACCATGAGTACGCTGAAATGCTGGGATATTCTCCAGAGACCTTTGTTGAAACCGACAAAGCATGGATGGAACGTTTACATCCAGACGACAAGGAACGAACTGTACACACCTATTTGAGTTATATCAATGGATTGATCCCCGAATACCGTACTGAATTCCGACAAATGACAAAGGATGGAAAATGGAAATGGATCCTTTCTGTGGGGAAGATCGTGGAAAATGATCCCACTGGAAAACCGCTTCGCATGTTGGGCATCCATCTCGATATTGATTCGAACAAACAGGCAGAGCTGGAATTACATAGGCGCGCGACTCAACTATCCCTGATCAACGATGTGGGAAAAAAGATCGCCGGCGTGCTCGACATTCAAGGCGTCTTGGATCTATCGGCAAACCTTGTGCATGATAGTTTTGGATATCATCATGTAGGTTTGTTCACGATCAATGATGAAAAGAGCCATATGCTGATGCGGGCCAAGGCAGGCGAGTATTCCTCCAAGTTTCCCGACAACCACAGCATCAAACTGGGAGAAGGGATCGTTGGCACGGTAGGTTTAAGTGGTGAAATGGTCCTAACGAACCAGGTCAATGAAGATCCCATTTACATTAACTTTTTTCCTGAAGCGCTAGATACTGTCTCCGAACTGGGGCTGCCCATCAAATATGCAGGCCGGGTGATCGGCGTTTTAGACGTTCAAAGCCCACTCCCCAATGCGTTCAGTGCAGACGATATTCAAGTCCTTCAAACCCTGGCAGATCAAGTTGCCATTGCACTTGAGAATGCGCGCTTGTATGAGTCAGGTCAAATAGAACTGGCAGAACGCCAAAAACTGATCTACGACCTGGAGAAGCTGGTGGAAGCAGGTCATGCATTAAGCGAAAGCCTCAACCCCCAGGCGATCTACCCGTTAATTTACAGTTATGTATCCAAGGTCATGCCTTGTGATTTCATTATTGTGTCTTCCTATGACCCCGAGTTCGAACTTATTCGGTGTGAGTACCTTCACACCCCAGAGGGTCCGCAGCAGGTAACCAACTTCCCGCCCATCCCGCTTGAACCACCAGGACAAGGCACACAAAGCCTTGTCATCCGCAGCGGAAAGTCGCTGCTTTTGTCGGACTATGAAAAGGCTCTCCAGACCACGAACAATACGCTCTACTTTAATGAACAAGCGGAGATCGTTGACGAAACCTATGAAGAAGATGATCGCACTCGTTCGGCAGTCCTGGTTCCATTAAAAGTCAACGGCATCGTAACAGGTGTCTTGCAGGTCTTGAGCACAAAGTTAAATGCACATACCCTGGAACACCTGCGCTATACAGAGGCGCTCGCCTTCCATGTTTCCTCTGCGCTCTCAAATGCCCGCTTGTTCTCAGAGCTTGAAGAGCGCGTCCGTCAACGTACCCAGGAAGTTCAGGACCTGTATGATAATGCTCCCGCTGGTTATCACTCACTGGATATCAACGGGAAAATAATGTTGATCAATCAGACCGAGTTGAATTGGTTGGGCTATACCCGAGAAGAAATGATCGGGCACCTGTTATCCGATTTTCTAACCCAGGAAAGTGTGCAAACCTTCCAACAAACCTTCCCCATCTTCAAATATCATGGAAACTTAAGCGACCTTGAATTGAACCTGGTGTGCAAGGATGGCTCGGTCCTCCCTGTTCTGGTCAATGCGATCGCCGTCAAGGATGAAGATGGCAATTATCTTATGAGTCGTTCCACGGTATTCGATAATACGGAACGCAAAAAAGCAGAACTTGCCTTGCAAGACCGGGAAGCGGTCTACCGTGCTTTGTTCGAAAGTGCAAATGATGCCATCTTCCTGCTTCAACCCGATGGCACGATCCTGGGAGCCAACCCGCGCAGTTCGGATCTATTAGGCATTCCACATGAAGCCCTGGTTGGAAAACATGCCCTCGACTTTATTGCCAAAGAGGAAAACAAAGAAGCTGAAGGACAAACGGACCGAGTGCTGGCTGGGGAAACCCTGCCCGTCTATGAACGCACCTTTATCAGAAACGATGGAACACTGGTCAATACCGAGATCAACCTATCCCTGATCCGCGATGAAACCAACAAACCGAAATACATTCAAAGCGTCGTCCGTGATATTTCCGGCCGCAAACGAGCCGAAGAAACCCTGCGCCTCGCCAATGCCGA
>JBEBCV010000247.1:0-22104 GCA_041157505.1 Chloroflexota bacterium
TTTCAAGATTTCGGTCCCGGCATCAGTGAAGAGAACCGCATGGCGATCTTCAACTGGCAGTTCACCACAAAGGAAACCGGTGGTTTTGGTCTCCTTTTCATCAAACAGATGATCGAAGATATGCACGGGAGCATCATTCTTCTGCCAACCCAACCAGGCAAAGGCGCTGCCTTCTTGATCCATTTGCCCATCGAGAAAAAGAAAATTTTGGGATAATCCATGCACGACATGCTAAAAAGCCTGCAAAACATCAAACCCCGTATCCTTCTGGTTGATAATGACCCGGATGTTTGTGAATCCTATAAGGAACTTCTCAAAACCTATGGATATGATCCTATAATTGCGACGGGCATTGGTGCATCACTGCGAGAAAACGCGCTTAAAAAGGCAGAGGAATGTCGCTGCAGCTTGGCGTTGATCGATCTGCGATTACGAGACGACGATGATGACGATGACATGAGTGGCGCAGAATTTGCCAAAACATTAAGAACTCTTCTTCATCCCATTTTACTTACCGGCGCCGAAGATCCGAGCACTTTGCGAAAGCTCCTGCAAGATTACAAGGAGATACCCTATCTTGGCAAACAGGATCGGCGTGATGAATTCTTGAAAAGGTTGGATGCAGAAGCATCCCAATTTGTCGCATCAAAACGGCAAATTGAATTTATTCAGCCCAATCTATTGGATGAATTCCTGAAATCTGACCTAATTCAAGGAAATATTCAATACTCAGACCAGGTCGTAGATGTCCTTGCACGTCTCTTCCCTAATGCAACCACACTCCGGTTCGAGAAAGTCAGCGGCTGGGATGGGTCATCTGAAGTCTCTTCAGCAGTACGCCCAAACTCGATAGTCTTAAAGGTCTATGAAGATAGGCTTGAGCCTTGCATCATCAAACTCGCGCGCGCAAACAAGATCAGACACGAAATTAATAGTTACTATGCTTTCATTTCGAGGAAATTAACGGGCAATTTATATGCCCAAATGATTCAAAATGCCGTAGTTTGGGACATTGGAGGAACAGCATATTCATTCATCAGTGGAAATGGTACGAGGACATTTTCTGCGTACTACAAAGATCAACCTATCCAGAACATTCAAGAAGTCTTGAAGTCCTTCTTCCAAGATATGTGGGGAAAATATTACAAGCAGGCGACAGCAGAAAACAACAAATCGTTGTTCGAGCTGTATTCTGAAGTGTGGGGGCAGGATTGGTATGAAAAATGTTTGGGTGAGCTTACCCCCCATCTTACAGAAGAGACCAGTGTTCTTCTGCAGAAGTTTGGGCTACCCGATCCCATTGAATGGTTGAATAATAAGAACGAAAAGAATGAACTGATCTTCAATACAAAAAAAGCAATCACTCATGGGGATCTGCATGGTGATAACCTCATGGTCGATGACAGAAAAAATGTCTGGGTTATCGATTTCGAACGGTGTGGCAGCGGACACATCCTTCAAGATTTTATTGAACTCGAAGCTGATGTGCTGAACCGCTTATTAGGTCATTCCACAAATACTTCATCGCATCTAAGAATGTACCTAACCGTCTTCAAACCCACAGAGATCACTTCCCTCGAAGAAAACGAAACTTTTTCTGATGATGCTGAGATCGAAAAAGCCTTAAAAACAATTTCAACCATACGAGAGTTCGCCGTAAAATGTACAGGCATGAAAGATGCCCGGGAGTACTTGTATGGTTTGCTCTTCAATTTGATCTTCCGCGCCCAACTTTTACACAAAATAGATTCAGCCAAAAGTGGGCACCCGCTTTTCCTTGCCGGTCTTATCTGCCATCATCTCGACCATTGGGACCAATCCTGGCCCCCTATTGAATGGAACATCACTGAAATGGAGAAACTATGACATCAATGCCATCTGACTATCGCGAAGAAACCCTAAAACCGTTTTTCAACTATATCAAAGGCGGCGAATCATTTTTCCTGATCGGCGCTCCCAGTGTGGGAAAGACCCGTTTGGTCGATTTCGTGATGGGCGACGATCCAGATGCCCGTCGTATGGGCATAGATTTTGATCGGGATCGGGCGAAGAAACAATATTTGGGACCAGCGGCATCCCAAGTCTGGTTGGTGCGGGTGGACATGAATCGCATCAGGCATGAGAATGGCTGGGGATTCCAATTCTTTGAGCTTCTGCTTCACAGTCTGCTTTTGGCTTGTGACCGAAATAGTACAGTAGCAGAAATAGAGACTCTCAAGGAAAATCTGGCAGCCCTTGATTCTCAAGTCATCCAAAGCAAAGATGATCTAATGGCACACCGTCTTTTCGAAATGGCAGTCAACCGCATCTGCCAGATCTACAATATCCAGATCTGTTTTCTTTTTGATGAATTCGACGAGACGTATCACACCATGCCTTTGGAGACTTTTGCGCAGTTACGAGCAATCCGAGATGCAAATAAATATCTGCTGTCCTATATTCTTTTCCTTCGCAACCTCCCTGAAAAACTGCGTAACCCAAAAGATAATGAAAGTTTTTACGAACTTATCTCTCGCAATATGCTTGGGCTGGGTCCTTTTAGCAAAAAAGACTCTCAAAATATCATTGAGCAGCTCGAAAAACGGCGTGAACACATACTTACCCAGGATCACCGCGATTGGCTTTACACAATAAGCGGCGGGCATCCTGGATTAATTCAGGCGCTTTTCACAATGTTACGTGAAAATTCTTCCGCCCCATCCAAGCTACAGGATATTGAATGGTTTTCAAGGCAGGAGATCATTCGGGAAGAATTCAGAAAGTTGATGGCAGGTTTAACAGAAGAAGAACAAATTGCCCTACGAGCTATCGCCCAAGGGGATCAGAGTATGATCACCCCTGCAATTGGAAAACAACTTGTCGCTAAGGGATTGATCAAACCAATTAGTGATCACATCGCGTTCTTTACCCCTCTGTTCGGATATTGGTTGAAATAAATTGAAATGTAATTAAATAAAAACGCCAGTCTTTCGACTGGCGTTTTTTCTCTCCTATTCGGAGAAAAAGAAAAGCCCCTTGGCAATGACCTACTCTCCCGGGAGGTCGCCCTCCAAGTACCATCAGCGCTGATATGCTTAACTGCCGGGTTCGGGATGGGACCGGGTGTACCCATATCGCTCAAATCACCAAGGGACTAATTCACAAGTGAATTGTCCTGAATAACAATTTTGATGTAGTGCTTTCGGAAAAGTACCAATTTCTCCGCATCACAGGATGAAGCCCTCGACCATTAGTACAGGTTAGCTGAACACATTACTGTGCTTACACACCCTGCCTATATACCAGGTAGTCTACCTGGGGTCTTACTCCCTTACGGGAATACAGGGATCTAATCTTAGGGCGAGTTTCCCACTTAGATGCTTTCAGCGGTTATCTCTGCCAGACATGGCTACCCAGCGATGCTCCTGGCGGAACAACTGGCACACTAGAGGTCTGTCCACTCCGGTCCTCTCGTACTAGGAGCAGCTCCCTTCAAATCCCTTACGCCCACAGCGGATAGAGACCGACCTGTCTCACGACGGTCTGAACCCAGCTCGCGTACCGCTTTAACGGGCGAACAGCCCGACCCTTGGGACCTTGTCCAGCCCCAGGATGCGATGAGCCGACATCGAGGTGCCGAGCGAGATCGTCGATGTGAACTCTTGGATCTCACCAGCCTGTTATCCCCGGGGTAGCTTTTATCCGGTAAGCCACGGCCCTTCCACTCGGTACCGTGGGATCACTAAGCCCGACTTTCGTCTCTGTTCGGCGCGTTGGCCTTACAGTCAAGCTCCCTTATGCCTTTACACTCTATGGTGGGTTTCCATTCCACCTGAGGGAACCTTTGGGCGCCTCCGTTACCTTTTGGGAGGCGACCGCCCCAGTCAAACTGCCCACCTGGCACGGTCCCCCATCCGGATGACGGAATGGGGTTAGGATCTAAACATAATCAGGGTGGTATTTCACTGGTGGCTCCACCGACGCTGACGCGCCAGCTTCAAAGCCTCCCACCTATGCTACACAGATTATGTCCAAATACAATGCCAAGTTGCAGTAAAGCTCCACGGGGTCTTTTTGTCCTGCTGCGGGTAGGCCGCATCTTCACAGCCATTTCAATTTCACCGGGTCCTTCGTCGAGACAGTGCTCTAATTGTTACGCGGTTCGTGCGGGTCGGAACTTACCCGACAAGGAATTTCGCTACCTTAGGACCGTTATAGTTACGGCCGCCGTTCACCGGGGCTTCAGTTCAAAGCTTCGCTTGCGCTAACCTCTCCCTTTAACCTTCCGGCACTGGGCACGCGTCAGCCCCTATACATCGCCTTACGGCTTAGCAGAGACCTGTGGTTTTGTTAACCAGTCACCAGAGCCATTTCACTGCGACCCTCCGGGGCTTTAACACCCTAGAGGGTACCCCTTCTCCCGAAGTTACGGGGTCATGTTGCCTAATTCCTTAACGAAGGTTCTCCCGATCGCCTTGGTATACTCTACCCATCTACCAGTGTCGGTTTGCGGTACGAGCACTAAAGAGTTATGCTTAGAGACTTTTCTGGGCAACAAGGCTCAGCCACTTCGCTTATTTCAGCTCGCTCCCACCTCAGCTCAACCGGCGGATTTACCTACCAGTCTCAACACCTAAATGGTTCGAACCCAAATCCAATAATGGGCTGGCCTACCTCGTTGCGTCCTCCCATCGCACTCTCTAGTGGTTCCGGAATATTAACCGGATGTCCATCATCTACGCCTCTCGGCCTCGACTAAGGACTCGACTAACCCGACGCGGAATGACCTGGCGTCGGAAACCTTAGATATACGGCGAATACGGTTCTCACGTATTTGTACGCTACTCATGCCTGCATTCTCACTTCTGTCCGCTCCAGTCGCCCTTACGATCGACCTTCACCGCTGACAGAACGCTCCCCTACTGCCCCAACTTGCGTTGAGACCCATGGCTTCGGTACTATGCTTAGCCCCGTTAAGTTTTCCGCGCAAAATCACTAGACCAGTAAGCTGTTACGCACTTTTTAAAGGGTGGCTGCTTCTAAGCCAACCTCCTGGTTGTTTAAGTAATCTCACCTCGTTCACCACTTAGCATAGATTTGAGGACCTTAGCCGATGATCTGGGCTGTTTCCCTTTCGACACCGAAACTCATCTCCCGGCGTCCGACTGCCAAGCTATGGAGTACTGGCATTCCGAGTTTGATTGGGTTCAGTAAGCTGTAAGCCCCTTAGCCCATTCAGTGCTGTACCTCCAGTACTAAACGCTTGACGCTAGCCCTAAAGCTATTTCGGGGAGAACCAGCTATCTCCGTGTTCGATTGGCATATCACCTCTACCCACAGGTCATCCCCTAACTTTGCAACGTTAGTGGGTTCGGGCCTCCACGAGTGATTAGACTCGCTTCACCCTGCCCATGGGTAGCTCACACGGTTTCGGGCCTAATCCCAGCGACTATGCGCCCTATTCAGACTCGCTTTCGCTACGGCTTCGGGTGTAACTCCCTTAACCTCGCCACTGAGATTAACTCGCAGGCTCATTCTCCAAGAGGCACGCTGTCAGGCATAGCAAGGAACATCTGTATTTCTACAGCGCTCAACTTGCTGTTAGCCCTCCAACTGCTTGTAAGTTTATGGTTTCAGGTTCTATTTCACTCCCCTAACAGGGGGACTTTTCACCTTTCCCTCACGGTACTAGTTCACTATCGGTTGCCAAGTGTATTTAGCCTTAGAGAGTGGACTCCCTAGATTCCTGCCGGATTAGCGTGCCCGGCAGTACTCAGGAACTCGGCGGAAGACAATCAGTTTTCGCATACGGGGCTATTACCCTCTTTGGCAGGCTTTCCCACACCTTTCCGCTAACTGATCATTTTGTAACTTCCATATGCCGGTCCTACAACCCCGTCCATGCAAGCATGGGCGGTTTGGGCTGTTCCCCGTTCGCTCGCCACTACTGGGGGAATAATTTCTTTTCCTCTAGGTACTTAGATGTTTCAGTTCCCTAGGTTCCCATCCTCAAACTTATGTGTTCAGTAAGAGGACACTGTTGGTTCGCAACAGTAGGTTTCCCTATTCGGATATTCTCGGATCGACGCCTGTACACGGCTCCCCGGAGACTTTTCGCAGTGTCCCACGTCCTTCATCGGCACTTGGCACCAAGGCATTCACCATAAACTCTTAGTAGCTTCTCCACGTGATGCGGAGAAATTGATACTTTTCATCGTTCTTTATGACAAATTACTTTGTCGGCCTACATCAATTGCTATTCAGTTTTTAAGGTTCATTTCACCGTTTGACCGGTGATCGACGCTCTTGATAACTCAAGGGCATCGATCAGCTTTCAATATTCGGTTGATAGACACAAATCGACCCGGCAGGCACCGCCGGGTCGTATAAACCCATCGTTCTACGGTGCAGATCGTATGTTAGGTGTCTTTTTCGTTCAACAAACTTCAGTTATTCTCCAAACGTGCCAGATAAAACTCAGTGGAGATGGCGGGATTTGAACCCGCGACCTTCGCCTTGCAAAGGCGCTGCTCTCCCGCTGAGCTACATCCCCAGGATAGCCTGGTTAGTGGGCTTGACAGGATTCGAACCTGTGACCCCTGCGTTATCAGCACAGTGCTCTAACCAACTGAGCTACAAGCCCGAGGGGAAAACTTCCTTAGCAACTGAACAGTGACAGGAAACTCATTATGTGAACCAGCTTGCCCATTCACCGTGTGGGCATATAGAGCATCTTCCCCATAGGGAGTGCTCGTCTTACTCTAGAAAGGAGGTGATCCAGGCGCACCTTCCGGTACACCTACCTTGTTACGACTTCGTCCCAGTCACCAGCACCACCTTCGACGGCGCCCTCCTTGCGGTTAAGCTACCGGCTTCAGGTGTTACCAGCTCCCATGACGTGACGGGCGGTGTGTACAAGGCCCGAGAACGTATTCAACGCACTATAGCTGACGCGCGTTTACTAGCAACTCCGGCTTCATGCAGGCGAGTTGCAGCCTGCAATCTGAACTGAGGACAGTTTTGGGGGATTGGCTCCACCTCGCGGCTTAGCAACCCATTGTACTGCCCATTGTAGCGTGTGTGTAGCCCCGGACATAAAGGCCATGCGGACTTGACGTCATCCCCACCTTCCTCCGGCTTGATACCGGCGGTCCCGTATGACACATGTAACATACGGCGAGGGTTGCGCTCGTTAGCGGACTTAACCGAACATCTCACGACACGAGCTGACGACAGCCATGCAACACCTGTGCAAGCTCCCTTGCGGGTCGTTCACCTTTCGGATCACTACCACTTGCATGTCAAACCCGGGTAAGGTTCTTCGTGTAGCATCGAATTAAACCACACGCTCCGCTGCTTGTGCGGGCCCCCGTCAATTCCTTTGAGTTTTAATCTTGCGATCGTAGTCCCCAGGCGGTAAACTTATCGCGTTAGCTACGGCACCGATGGAGTTTAAGCCACCGACGCCAAGTTTACATCGTTTACGGCTAGGATTACCGGGGTCTCTAATCCCGTTTACTACCCTAGCTTTCGCGTCTGAGCGTCAGAAATGGTCCAGAAGATCGCTTTCGCCACTGGTGTTCCTCCCGATATCTACGCATTTCACCACTACACCGGGAATTCCATCTTCCTCTACCACTCTCAAGCTCGGTAGTATTGAACGACCTCTCCTAGTTAAGCCAGGAGATTTCACGCCCAACTTACCGAACCGCCTGCACGCGCTTTACGCCCAGTGAATCCGGATAACGCTCGCCTCCTACGTTTTACCGCGGCTGCTGGCACGTAGTTAGCCGAGACTTATTCCTGAGATACTGTCCTTTCTCATCTCTCAGAAAAGTGCTTTACGACCCGAAGGCCTTCATCGCACACGCGGCGTTGCTGCTTCAGGCTTTCGCCCATTGAGCAATATTCCCTACTGCTGCCACCCGTAGGTGTATGGACCGTGTTTCAGTTCCATTGTGGGGGGCCACCCTCTCAGGTCCCCTACCCGTCGTCGCCTTGGTGAGCCGTTACCTCACCAACTAGCTGATGGGACGCAGATCCCTCCCAAAGCGCATTGCTGCTTTAGTTATCAGTTTCTAAATCCGATAACCACATGAGGTATTAGCAATCCTTTCGGACTGTTATCCCACACTTTGGGGCAGGTCATCCACGCGTTACTCACCCGTTCGCCACTAGGATACTTTCGTATTGCTACAAAAGCACCTCGTTCGACTTGCATGTATTAGGCACGCCGCCAGCGTTCATCCTGAGCCAGGATCAAACTCTCCGCAAAAAATTGACACTCTTGCGAGTGAAAAAGTCACGGAATTGACTGGTTCGTCATTATTTTGTTTCCTATCACTGTTCAGTTGTTAAGGTGCTTGCCATTTGAGCGAGCGGTATTCTACTCGTTCTTATAACCACCGTCAAGGGTTTTGACAGACTAAAACACCGATGCACTTTCTTTCGCATCGGTTCACCAGGCTGCAAAACCTTATCTGCTTTGTGTCTCTGATGGAGGCGGTTACTCAGTTGTCAATGATCTGTCTGGGAGACGAAATCTTTTGTTGTTACTGGCGAGAAAGAATTCTACTCGCAACCATTTTTTATGTCAAGAGTTTTTGAACATCAATTTCGAAATCTCTTGATCAAATGGTATTCAGTTGTTTGATTTGTCGTGAAGACGAAATCGTTCTTTATTACTGGCGAGGGGGAATTATATGCATCTGTAATTATTTGTCAATGAATCCAAACGATTTAAACCTTAAAAAATCGGACCAATTTTCAAGCAGATTCACGGAACTTCATTGTATACGTCTCTATCAACTTGACAGCATTCATCACACCATCTTCGCTTCGTATCTCTTGACCTATAACCTGCGCATGCTCAAGAATAACTTTTGATTCCGCCTCAATTATGGCACTCACCATCTTCTCCACTGACAATCGATTCACACGAATCGGTTTCGGGGCTGCACCAACAGCATGGACTCTGCTCCCCCAAAACGGTTGATCTGCAATAAAAGGAACAACAACTTGTGGAATTCCTGCACGCAAGGCTGAAGATGTTGTACCCGCGCCGCCATGATGCACGATCATTTTACATTTTGGCAACAACCAATCATGTGGTGCTGATTCAATGTACAGCAAATCATTCGTTGATTCACGTTTCATACTCCCCCACCCCGATAAGATGATGCCACGATTGTCTGTTTGCTTCAATGATTCGCGAATGATCTCATCTATTTTTTCCACATTCTTGTTGACCATACTCCCAAATGAAATGCAAACAGGCGGTTTGCCAGATTCTAAAAACATTTTCAATACATTTGGAGATTCATAAGAGCCGTTATATGGAAAGAAATAATACCCAGTGACATGGACTCGTGGACTCCAGTCACTTGAAGGTGGGATAAGGCTTGGAGACCAGGCACACAGGATCGGCGTCTGGAGGTGAGGCGGGGAATCTTTGAAGGGAGAATAAAGTTTTCGCTTGGGCAGTCCCACTCGGCGGCGGACTTGTTCAAATCCTAAAGATGAAGTTAGTTCGGTAATTTTCAAAGAAGCAGTGTGAGTCAATCGATTCAGAAAGCGATTTCCGAGGTTGGGCAGGGAGATGTTGGGATAGTCGCCGGTGGGCGTGAACATGGGAAAAGTTTGGATGTGAATATCGAGGATGTTTTTCTCGCGGGCAAGGGTGTGAGCGCCAACCGCATGAGCAAAGGTATGGATGATGAGGTCTGCATCGCGACAGGCAACCTCAGTTTGACGCATCATCTCTGCACCGATATCCACAGCATGGGACATCAACTCTTTGATGAGTTTGAAGAAGTTGTAACCTGCTTCATTGAGGCGACGGCTAAGTTCCTCGGGGTCGCCAGCGAGTGGGAAGAAATTGATGCCATGTTCTTCGACCAGTGATTTGAATCGTGCTGGCGCAGCAAGGATGACCTTATGGCCGCGAGACATCAAGCCGAGAGATAACGGTAAAAACGGCTGGACATCGCCGCGAGAACCAAAAGTAAGAATAGTGATATTCATTTTTAAAACCATAGGGGCGCGGTTCTCGCGCCCCTTTTGGGATTAGTTCATCTCATGTCTGCCTGCTAATGCTCTTAGCAGGGTATTTTGATCTGCATATTCCAAGTCGCCGCCAACAGGCAGACCACGTGCGAGGCGAGTGACTTTGACGCCCATCGGCTCAAGTTGTTGACGGAGGTAGAGCGCCGTCGCATCACCTTCCATGCTGGGATTGGTGGCGATAATAACCTCCCCCACTCCCCCACGTACTACGCGTTCAGCGAGTTGCTTGATCTTCAGATCGTCGGGACCAATGCCTTCGATGGGAGATAAAACTCCCTGCAAGACGTGATATTTGCCCTGAAAGCCACCGGTGCGTTCGAGCGCAAGAACATCCAAGGCTTCTTCGACGACACAGATAAGTGAGGCGTCGCGCTTTTGCGACTCACAGATCTCACAGCGCTCGCGTCCTGCGTCGGTGATATTGAAACATTCTGAGCAAAAAGCAGTATTTGCTTTGAGATTTGCCAGCGCCGTGGATAAATCCTGCGCGACATCTTCAGAGGCGCGTAAGAGGAAGAATGCCAGGCGCGAAGCGGATTTTGGTCCGATGCCGGGGAGGCGTTCGAGGGCGGTGACTAAATTTTGAATTGATTCAGGTAGCAGCATGTGTCAGGTTCCAAGTGTCAGGTATCACGTGTTTCTGTGTCAAGAAATACCTGACACCTGACACGTGACACTGGAACACTTTTAGAAAGGCAACCCGCCCGCCAGCGGACCCATCAACTTTTGTTGGAGATCGCGGGATTGGTCGAGTGCCATGTTGACAGCGGATAAGACCATGTCTTGCAGCATTTCCGCATCTGCGTCTTTGAGGAATTCAGGGGAGATTTCGACAGATTTGCATTTCTGGTCGCCGGTCATGACAACTTTGATCGCTCCCCCACCAGTGGTAACGGTGACGGTTTCTTCGGCGAGTTTTGCCTGTGCTTGTTCCATTTGTTGCTGCAGTTTTTGAATCTGCTGCATCATTCCACCCTGTCCGCCCATGGCGGGTCCACGATTAAATCCTTTTGCCATAATTAAACCTCGCTATAAGTTATTCGAGAATCGGGAATTGATATTCGGAAAACCAATTTCCATTGTACCGATTCCCATTATTCATCCATATCCACAATTTCCCCCCCATGTTGGATCGCAGCGGCGACCATGCCGTCTTGCGCAACATGACTGGGGAGTTTGCCTTTGGCATTGGTGACCACGCAGCGAACGGACAGATCCACGTGGAAGT
This sequence comes from Chloroflexota bacterium, assembly GCA_041157505.1. Classification (GTDB taxonomy): domain Bacteria; phylum Chloroflexota; class Anaerolineae; order Anaerolineales; family Villigracilaceae; genus Villigracilis. Next base: position 11,273 of record JBEBCV010000247.1, read on the forward strand.
GGTCTTTGATGAGGCGCTGAATGGTTTCGATCTGGTCGGGCTTGTTGAGTTTTTCCACAAGCACATCACTTGCCATGCCAAGGACGAGGGTCTTGCCTTGCACATCGATATTTCTGACGGAGTTCATCAATGCGCCAAGATTTGCCTGCGCTTTGGGGAGGGCATTGATGAGCGGCTTCCAAGCTTTGACGATGTCATTTGAGTTGATGGCTGGTTTCTCTTCTGGAGTTAACGCCTCCCCCTTCGGGGACGATGCGCTCTTAACTTCAGGCTTGGTTTCTGCTACGGGAGCTGATACAGGCTTCGGCTTGGTTTGAGGCGCAGCGGCGACTTGGTGAGATTCGGCTGGAGCGTCGATCACTTCTGCAAGGGCGAGTTCCAAACTCAAAGAGGGCTGCCAACCGCCGCGTAGATCCGTGGCGGCGCTGTTGAAAATTTTCATCATACGCAATACATCAGACGTACTGAAGGCATTGGCGTGCGCTTCCATTTGGGCTTTGACTTCGCGCGTGGCTTCGACCTGCTCGGCATTGCCCATTTGAATGAGCATAAGTCCGCGTAGATATTCAACGAGTTGACGCGCCAGCGAGCGCGGGTCGGCACCCGAGTCGAGGGCTTTATGTATGGTTTCGAGACCGTGCGCAGGCTGATGGTCAAGGATGGAGTTGATGACATCCAATACAGTTTGGCTTGTGGCTGTACCAAGGACCTGTTGCGCAATGTTGAGCGTGATGCGCGCGCCCGTAGACGCGAGTTGATCGAGCAACGATTGCGCGTCGCGCATGCCCCCCGCTGATTGACGGGCGATCAGTGTGAGAGCTTCTTCATCTGCCTGAAGGTTTTCGGAGGCAGCGATCTCTTTGAGATTTTTGACGATCTCATCGATGGGCACGCGGCGGAACTCGTGACGTTGACAACGCGAGAGCACCGTAGCGGGAATCTTGTGAATTTCGGTAGTGGCTAAAACAAAGATGGCGTGCGGAGGGGGTTCTTCAAGCGTTTTGAGCAGAGCATTGAACGCGCCGCCCGAAAGCATGTGAACTTCGTCGATGACATAGACCTTGTATTTGCCTTGCGACGGCGAAAAGTTGATCTTTTCTCGCAGGTCACGGACATCGTCCACACCGTTGTTGGAAGCGGCGTCGATCTCGATCATATCCATGAAGCGATTTTCGTTGACCGCTTTACAGTGTTCGCACTCATTACATGGGCGTTTTGTGGGGTCTTCGTTGAGACAGTTGACCGCTTTCGCTAACAAACGCGCGACGGTGGTCTTACCCGTTCCGCGTGGACCCGCGAAGAGATAGGCGTGACCCACTCTGTCTGCCTTGATGGAGTTGGTCAGAGTTTGGATGACGTGGTCTTGTCCGATCACGGTATCCCATTGTTTCGGGCGGTACTTGCGATAGAGGGCTTGGGTCATGTTAGGTTTCAGGTATCAAGTATCAGATTTCAGGTTGATGGTCGAATGTCAAAGGTCGTTATTAAGGGACGCGATAGACTGCCCGTAAATTGCCTTGCGGATCGAACAAACGCGCTTCTTCGCCGGAATTCCAAACAGCATCGCCAATGCCCCAATACAGGTCAATGACGGTATCGGTTCCAGCAACTGTATGGACTTGAACAGCTCCGTTTGGATAAAGGGTTACCTTGGGAAAGGTGTAGGTATTGCCGTCATCATCCTTGAGCTGCCATGAAGTTAGATCAAGTTGTCCTTCCCCTTCGAATTTAATGATAACCACTTCAGAAGTCAACACACCTGAGCCAACAACACTGCTGATCTTTATAGGGATATCTGTCTGCAGTTCGGTATTCGATGCTGGAGCTGAATTGCCGCTATTTGCTGAGGTAGCTTGAACCTGCACAACAGCAGGCTGACTAATGGCACGATAATTACGGTCGTACCAAAACAGGATTCCGCCTGTCACGCTCGCCGAGACGAAGACGTTCAACAGCAGGTATTGGATGAGTTTCCGGCGGTCCATTGTGTTCGAATCATAGCACAGATTTTCTCTGCGCCACTATTTTTTCATGGATATCGCAACCCAATCTTTCATTTGACGGGTTTCGCCTCGCTTCAACCCCTTGGCTTGACCAGCTTCTATGACACTTTCCGCCTGATGATCGAGAATCCCACTTAGAATGATCTCTCCATTGGGCTCGATCAAATCTGCCAACCCCGCATCAAAGAGACGGATGAGCACCGGCGCAAGGATGTTTGCCACCACCAACGGCGCAGACTTGAACGGGAACTGCCCTGCCAGAACCTCGGTCACGGAACCCTGCCCAAGCAGAAGTTCCTCCCCCACCCCGTTGACATCCGCGTTCTCGCGCGAGTTCTTGACGGACTCAATGTCAATGTCCACACCGAGGACGGTTTTTGCACCGAGTTTGAGAGCGGCGATGGAGAGAATGCCAGAGCCACAACCAACATCGATGACAGTGGAAAGTGGTGAGTGGTTTGTGGAGATTTCCATCAACTCCAAACACAACTGCGTGGTCGGATGTGTTCCCGTTCCAAATGCCATGCCAGGGTCGATCTTGATGGGGATGCGCTTCGGGTCTGGAGACTCAAGCCAAGCGGGCAAGATCAAGAGTCGCTCTCCGATGAGAATCGGCTTGTAGTGCTGCTTCCAGGCTTCCATCCAATTTTGATCCGCGATCTGCTTGTAGGTGGGGGTCGGCACCGGTGTGATCATCCCTAGATAGTAGAGCGACTCCTCAATCTTCTGTCGCGTCTCTTCGAGTTGATCATTCACTTCCAAATAAGCGCGCACCGTGATGGGCCCCGTCGCCGTGCCTTCGTCCTCTTCATCGTTGAATTTAACGCCTTGCTCGGTCATTACACCGTTGGGCGCAAAACGAGCCAGCACATCGGCAACGGATTCGGCGAGTTCGCCATCGACAGTCAAAGAAACTTCAAGCCAATTCATGTTTATCTCCAAATTAAGTGTCCAACGGTTCGCCCCAGCCAAACCGCGAGTAGTCCTAGCATCACATTTGCACCGACGTTTGCGACGGCATTCATAACAAAATCCTGCCTTATCAAATTAACCGTGTCATTGCCGAAGGACGAAAAGGTGGTGAAGCCGCCCAAGACGCCAATGACCAAAAATGCGCGTGACTCGTTCGAGAAGGTGCCGTATTTGTCACCGAACTGCGCCAACAAACCAATGATAAAGCAGCCGATGAGATTGACAGCTAATATCCCAAACGGAAAATCCATCCGGTTCGCGGATTGCTGCACCCACCCACTGACCAAATAGCGCAAGACCGAACCAATAAACCCACCCACACCAACAAGAAGAATGTTTGTCATAGTTCCTTTTGACGATGGACCATAGACCGCAGACGATAGACGAACTTTCCACCGTCCATGGTCAATCGTCTATCGTCGTCTCTTTCACCGCCCAGCGGATCAGATCTTTCTCCGCAAACAGCATGATGGGCAGATCGTTCACATCAAAATACTTCATCTCAGAAATCTCATGCGACGGTTTGAACTCGCCGCCCGTTATTTTACACAAATAGGTGATGCCCAGATGGGGAAATTCCCTCGCACTTGCCACTCTCAATAATCGAACTACTTCAATCTGCATCCCCGTCTCTTCGTGGAACTCACGCACCACCGCATCATTAGGCTGTTCCCTGTATTCCAGCGCTCCACCGGGTATCCCCCACTCATATTTGCGGTACGTATGTTTGAAAAGTAAAACCCTGCCTTGTTCATCGAAGATCAACGAAGAGACACCTGCATTGAATTTCGGCTGGGTAAAGCGTGTCACAAGGACGTGCAGCCACATAGGCAGCAATCGCCACAAACGCAGTAAAGGTTTGATCATGGTCAAAGCATTATAAAGGACGATGGAAGTCGATGATGGATGATAGACCACTGACCATAGAAAACCATCGTCCATGGTCCATAGTCAAACAAAAACGAGCGGACATTACATCCGCTCGTCACTTTCCACTCACCACTTTCCACTACCCACCTAAAGTCTCGTTCAACCAATCCAGGAACCCCTTCTCCTGCGGTTTGACCGTCGTCCCCAAACTCTCTGCCAACTTCTCAAAGAGTTCCTTCTGTTCCTTCGTCAACTTGGTCGGGACCGCCACATTCACGATCACAATCTGATCGCCGCGTTGATTCTTATTACGCACGTGCGGTACACCTTTCCCGCGCAAATGGAAGACCTTACCCGGCTGTGTGCCAGAGGGAATTTTCAATTTATCTTCGCCTTCCAGCGTTGGGACGGTCACTTCCGCCCCAAGGGTTGCCTGTGCAATGTTGATATCGAGGTTGAGGATCAGATCCTGATCGCGGCGCTTGAAGAACTGATGCGGCTTGACATCCAAGACAAGGAACAGACTTCCCTGCGGACCGCCGTTCTCGCCCGGAGCCCCTTCCCCATTCAAGCGGATCTGCGTCCCCACGTCCACGCCAGCAGGGATGGAAACTTTCTTCTTGACCTTCTTGCGTTCCAAACCGTTGCCACGACAAGTGGTACATGGAGAGGAGATTGTCTCACCACGTCCACTACAGGTTGGGCATGGAGCCGTCTGCACCATCTGACCCAAAAAGGTCTGACGCACCTGACGCACTTCGCCCTGTCCATTACATGTGGAACACTTTAGAGGAGTGGTGCCGGGTTCAGCACCATTGCCATTACAGCGTGAGCACGTCTCGTCACGCGAGAACTCGATATCCTTCTCAACGCCGAAGACCGCTTCCTCAAAGGTAAGCGAAACCTGCATCTGTAGATCACGCCCACGGCGCGGAGAGCGGCGCGAACGTCGTCCGGTGGAGAATCCAAATCCGCTGAACAAGTCCTCGAAGATGTCGTTGAAGTCGACGGTGTAATCCTGATATCCGCCGCCGCCCATACCGCCCAAGCCTGCCTTGCCAAAGCGGTCATAGCGCGCGCGCTTTTCTTTATCCGAAAGCACGCCGTACGCTTCGTTGATCTCTTTGAATTTTTCCTCGGCGTGTTCTTCCTTGTTCACATCGGGATGATACTGACGCGCAAGTTTACGGAACGCGGCTTTGATCTCGTCATCGCCCGCGTTCTTGCCCACGCCTAGAATATCGTAGTAGTCTTGGTTGCTCATATATACTTAGGTCATTGCGAGGGCGCTCTTGCTCTTTGCCCGAAGCAATCTCCTATTCACGACGAGATTGCTTCGTTGGGAAGAACACCCTCCTCGCAATGACGTTATTCCTTCACTTCCCCATCCACTACATCAGGTCCAGCATCAGAGGAAGGACCCGCATCACCCGCACCCGGGGCTTGACCCTGCTCATAGACACTGGCGCCGATCTTTTGGATGGTCTGACCCAAGGACTCAACAGTGGCTTTGATCTTCTCTACATCTTCGCCTTTCGCCGCTTCCTTAACCTCGGCGCTTTTCGCCTCGACCTCAGCCTTGATCTCCGCCGGGACCTTGTCGCCCAAGTCGCGCAACGCCTTCTCACCCGCATAGACGGTGTTATCAGCATTGTTGCGAGCTTCGATCAATTCCTTGCGCTTGCGGTCTTCTTCAGCATGCGCCTCGGCATCTTTACGCATCTTTTCGATTTCGGCTTCGTTCAAACCAGAAGACGCGGTAATCGTAATATGTTGTGACTTTCCAGTCGCCTTATCCTGCGCGCTGACTTTGAGAATACCGTTCGCATCCACATCAAAGGTCACTTCGATCTGGGGAACGCCACGCGGGGAAGGCGGAATACCATCAAGAATGAATTTTCCAAGCGACTTGTTATCCGCCGCCATCGGGCGTTCACCCTGCAAGACGTGGATTTCAACTTGAGTCTGGCTATCTGCTGCCGTGGAGAAGACCTGTGAACGGCGGGTTGGGATGGTCGTGTTGCGTTCGATCTGCGGTGTTGCCACACCACCCAGCGTTTCAATTGAAAGCGTGAGCGGTGTCACATCCAACAGGAGGATATCCTTCACTTCCCCACCAAGTACGCCCGCCTGAATCGCCGCACCGATCGCAACGACTTCATCAGGGTTCACACCTTTGTGTGGATCTTTGCCGAAGAACGCGCGCACGCGGTCTTGAATGGCAGGCATACGGGTCATACCACCGACCAGCACCACTTCGTTGATATCGCCCGCGTTCAAACCTGCATCGGCAAGCGCCTGCTTGACCGGCGCAATCGTGCGGTCAACGAGGTCAGCCACCAACTGTTCGAACTTGGCGCGGGTCAGGGTCATCACCAAGTGCTTGGGACCACTCGCATCCGCTGTGAGGTAAGGCAGGTTGATTTCGGTCTGCATCACGGTCGATAGTTCGATCTTCGCCTTTTCAGAAGCTTCCTTCAAACGCTGAAGCGCCTGTCGGTCGTTGTGCAGGTCAATGCCGTTGTCCTTTTTGAACTCGGCAATGAGATGATCCATAATGCGCAAGTCAAAGTCATCACCGCCGAGGAAGGTATCACCGCTCGTGGCTCTCACTTGGAATACGCCATCACCCACATCCAAAATGGACACGTCAAACGTACCGCCTCCGAGATCATACACACAGATGACTTCGTTCTTCTTCTTGTCCAAGCCATACGCCAATGAAGAAGCGGTCGGTTCGTTGATGATGCGCAGCACTTCCAAACCTGCGATCTTGCCCGCGTCCTTGGTCGCATTGCGCTGGGCATCGTTGAAGTAAGCAGGTACGGTAATCACCGCTTGCGTAATCGTTTCACCCAAATAAGCTTCAGCGTCTGCCTTCATCTTCGCAAGGATCATCGCCGAAACTTCCGGTGCGGAGTAATCTTTTCCGCCAAGCTGCACACGCACATCACCGTTCGCGGCTTCGGTCACGCCGTAGGGCACGCGTTTCTTCGTGCGCTCCACTTCCGCATCGTCAGCCTTGCGTCCCATAAAACGCTTCACCGAGAAAATCGTATTGGTCGGATTGGTGATCGCCTGATTGCGCGCCACACGTCCCACCAAACGCTCGTTATTTTTATTCATTGCCACCACAGAAGGAACCAAACGCTCCCCTTCCGCCGATGGGATCACGATCGGTTCGCCGCCTTGCATTACTGCTGCTACCGAGTTGGTCGTGCCTAAATCAATTCCTATAATCTTCGCCATGAAATAATTTCTCCTCAATGATTGTCGAAGGTCAAAAGTAGAACGTCAAACCATTGACTTTCGACCTTCGACCTTTGACTGATTTTTTTTATTGCGCGACTCTCACCAACGCCGGTCTTATCACACGTTCACCGATCACATAGCCGTTCTGCACCACATCGATCACATGACCGCTTTCCACTTCATCGGAAGGCTCATGCGAAATGGCTTCATGAAAGTTCGGGTCGAACGCCGCGCCCTTCGCTTCGATCTTCTTCACGCCTTCCATATCCAAAATGTTCTGGAACTTACGTGCCACCAACTCAATGCCATTTGCCCAGGCATCCTCGGCAGGGCGGTTTTGCAAAGCACGTTCCAGGTCATCGAGCACGGGTAGCACCTTCTTGATGATGTCACCCTTCGTCGAAACCTTGAACAAATCGTTATCCCGTTCCACACGCTTGCGGAAATTCTGGAAATCCGCCTGAGTCCGCGCCCAACCGTCCTTATATTCGACGATCTTCGCTTCAGCCTCTTTCAACTGCTGGATCAACGCCTCACGCTCCGCGTCGCCGGGAGCCTGTTCGGTCGTCTCAGCCTTTGCTTCCGCTGCGGCTTGAGTCTCTTCGTTTTCTTCCTGCTTATTCACTTCTTCTGCCATGTGTCTCACTCTCAAAATAGTCTATCGTCGTTGCGAGGAGCGTTCTTGCCCTTTGCGACGAAGCAATCTCCAACTTGTCATGAGATTGCTTCGGGCGGAAGAACACCGCCCTCGCAATGACGTTAATTTACTCACCAGAAATATTATCGTTCACCAGATCGCTCAACAACCCAGCCACGAACCTTACGGTAGGAATGGTCCGCGAGTATGCCATGCGCATGGGACCAAGCACCCCCAACGCACCCGTCGCCATGCCGGGGACTCCGTAACGGGCAATGACCAAACTGCATTGACGCAGGTCGTCATATTCGCCTTCGCCGCCAATGAGCACCTGCAACGCACCCACATTGCTGTTGCTGGTGGTCTTCGTTAGCAAGTCTTGCAAGGTTGCGGGTTCTTCAAAAATTTTCAACGCCCGCCGCGGACCGTCCACCTCGGAGAATTCGGGTTCGCCCAAGATGTTGGTCAAACCATCGGTGTAGATTTCGCCGGAAGCTTTTTCTGCCATACGACGCATATCCTGCGCAATGAGCAGGAGGATATCTTGATCGAGCGGGTCGGGACGAACCGTCAGTGTGGAAATGGCTTGGGCGGTCTGACCAACTAAAAGTCCGTTAAGACGCGCTGCCGTTCCACTGAGTCTTTCCTGTGCGACAGGTTCCGCCAGGGTCAGAATCTGCTGCGATACTTCCCCACCCAGCATCACCAGCACCATGAGCACTTGCCTGCCTTGGGTCGAAATTAATTCCACATGCTTGAACTTGGTTGACTCGACGTGCGGCGCAGCAACAACCGAAACGCCCTGTGATTGATTCGCCAAAATGGACGCTGCTAAGGTCATCCACTGGTCAAGCTCGGGGCGGGATTGATAGAACTGGTGCGAGATGGTGTGCTGAACGGTTTCGGGCAGTTCGGCGCTGTGCATCATCTCGCTGACGAAGTAGCGGTAGCCCTCTTCGGTGGGCACACGCCCAGCTGAGGTATGCGGCTGACGAAGGTAACCCATCTCCGTCAACGCTGCCATCTCATTTCGAATGGTCGCCGACGACAGATTTATGTTGTAATGCTCCGCTAACCGCTTCGAGCCAATAGGCTGAGCGGTGTCGATGTAATCACGGATGATCAACATCAGGAGGGTTTTTTGTCGTTCGGTAAGAGTAGGCATATTCAAAAATTTAGCACTCCTTACTTGCGAGTGCCAGTTGGTGACGGAATAATAATAACAGCCGTAAAAATGTGCGTCAATAAGAGGAGTGTAAGAATTATAAGAAAACTCCCGCTTGCGCGGGAGTTTGGGGTTACGGGTTCTGTATTGCCGGGCGCCAAGTCGGCTGGAAGTCATTGGCGGAGTCTGTTGTGAGGCGGACCTTGTCGCCGCCAGAGAGGGTCATAAAGAAAATGTCGAAGTTGTTCGAATCGCCCACTCCCTCATACGCGAGGTAAAAGCCATCAGGTGAGAAATCGATATCCTCGATAAATACAACGTTGAGTTGAAGTTTCAAACCTTGTTCGTTAGAACGCTCAGTAGGAGATGTGCTCAACAAGTAAGGGTTGCAGTACGTCTTGGCACAGCGTTGATTGAAAATGATGATGTCATCTCTCGGTGACCAGACCGGCGAATAGTCGTTATACGCCTGTCCACTGCGGATGATCTGGGCTGATTCTGTTCCATCGGCATTCATCATCCAAATTTGATAGACTCCCACGCGTTTGACCACATATACCAGTTTCGAGCCATCTGGTGACCAGGTCGGCATGCGAGATTCTACTCTTGATGCACCCTTTGTCACTTGAACCACGGCGGTTGGGTCATCAACTGGCAACATGAAGATTTCCATCTGTCCAGTACGGGAAGAAGTGAAAGCTATGGTCTTTCCATCAGGTGACCAGGCTGGGTCAAAATTCCCACCAGGGGAAGCATCCAAGGTTGTCAAGCCTGAACCATCCGCGTTGATGACATGGAGGCTTGTGTTTGTGTAAATATCCTCATTCCCTTTACATGGTGAAATAAAGGCAATGCGCAACCCATCTGGCGACCAGGAAGGTTGACAGGCACCTCCCTGCATATTTGTGACTTGGAAGGCACTTTCGCCCTTCAAATCCACCAGGAATATTTGTGGGAGTCCGGTTCTATCAGATGCAAATGCGATCTGCCCTGCTCCCCCTCCAATAAATACCTCAGGGACTACTGAAGCAGCCGAAGGCGTGATCGTTTCACCTGGCAAAGGAGTAGGTGTGAACGTGGGTGAAGGTGTGTTGGTTGGCTTGGAAGTTGGAGTTGAGGTAGGCTCTGAAGTAGCCGTAAATGTTGGCGGTAGTGTTTGAGTTGGTAAAGGAGTTGGAGTGAAGGTTTGTGTGGCTGTGGGTGCAATAAAAGGAACCATGGCACGCACATCGGCTGGTAATACACCGGGGACAAAATAAACCACTCCACCGATAGCTAACAACAATAAACCAGCAAAAAACGCAAAGCGCCATAAAGCTGCGCGACGCTTGCGTTCACGTTCTTTCTGTCTTTTTAATGGAGAGACAAATGGCTGATCTTCATGTGCATGAGAAGATACTGCAGGAACAGGTCCCACCAGTGCCTTACGGTCTTTCTTCCCATCTACAGGCAATTCTTCGTCGATCACGGTTACTTCATGAGCGCGAATTGAAGCCGCAACAGCATCAGTCGGAGGTGGCACGACCTTGTAAGAGCCAGGCACTTGCTGGGTCATCGATTTGGATGAAAGCAAACCAGCCTTGAATTCTTCAGCCGTTTGGAAGCGATCACTTGGGTCAACAGCCATGGCTTTCTCAATGGTAGCTGCCAATTTGCGCGAAACCTTTGAATTTCTTTTTCGCAACGGGGTAAGTTGTGCATTATCCATTGCCCGAGCCAAACCATCTTCTGGAATGACACCGGTTAACGCAGCGTAGAGCGTTGCACCGAGAGAATAAATATCTGTGCGGGGATCTGTACGTGCAGTTCCATATTGTTCTGGCGGAGAATACCCGGGCGTCATGGCACGTGCGCCTGTCGTTGTTGCCTGACTGGCACTTTGATAAACCTTTGCCAAACCAAAATCCACCAGATAAATATGTCCATCTGGCGA
>JBEBCV010000248.1:0-17121 GCA_041157505.1 Chloroflexota bacterium
GATCGGTCTCGCAGAGCAAGCCGCACGCGAAGGCTTTTCTCCCATCATTGCTGCCGGCGGAGATGGAACCATTGGCGAAACCGTCAACGGTATGGCACGTGCTGCCGGGTCCATGGATAAGTCTCTTGGTCCACTCGGCATTATGCCGCTCGGTTCCGCTAATGATCTCGTTGTCAACCTTGGTCTGCCCAAAGATTTGAACGAAGCCGCAAATGTTATTGCCGCTGGCAAGACCGATCTTATCGATGTATGCAAATGCAACGACCGTTTTTTTGTCAACAATTCTGCAGCGGGTCTGGAACCCTACACCACCACCAAACAAGAAAAAATTCATTGGATCAAAGGCATGGGGCGATATTTGGTCGCTGCCGTGCAAGGCATCATGGATAAGCCCGAATGGAATGCCAAAATGGAATGGGATGGCGGCTCATTTACTGGACCTCTGTCCTTGGTCTCCGTTGGCAATAACCGCCTCACGGGGGGCGTGTTCTACATGACCCCGCACGCTGACCCGCGTGATGGCAAACTTACGTTCAGCTATGGCTATCGCAATTCCCGCCTTGGACTCTTCCAAGCCCTGCCGCGCACCATGAAACCTGACAAAGGTTCCTTCCTTGAAATGGAAGGTATGTACGAAACCCACTGTACTCGCCTTACCATTGAACTCGATAAGCCTTCTCCCGCACATACAGACGGTGAATTATTCCCAGAACCTCTTACGTCGTTGAAGTATGAGGTTTTTCCCAAACGTCTCCAAATCCTTCTCTCAAACTAATCACTTTTTACTAATTCAAATGACCTCACTTGATCTTTCCTTCCATCCACTTACACAAAAGTTGTGGCGTGATTTTGAATTACTCTTCGGTGAGAACGGCGCGTGTGGCGGTTGCTGGTGCATGAATTGGAAGTTGCGCGGAAAAGCATTCAGCGAAAATAAAGGCGAGGCGAACCGCCAAATGCAAAAGTCCGTGGTTGATGCGAAAATAATTCCCGGCTTGCTGGCCTATTCAGAAGGTTACCCAGTTGGATGGGTGGCGATCGAGCCGCGGAGTCAATATCCAAAACTGGCTCATTCTCGCGTTCTCAAACCCATAGACGATCAGGAAGTCTGGTCAGTCACCTGTTTGTTCGTCGATAAAAAACATCGCCGCAACGGCATAGCCATAGCATTATTGCAAGCGGCAGTGGAACACGCGAAAGAACACGGCGCGAAGATCGTTGAAGGCTATCCTGTTGATACCAAAGAAGATGCTCCGCCTGTTTTCATTTTCACGGGCACAGCATCTGCATTCAAGCAAGCTGGTTTTAAAGAAGCAGCTCGCCCAAGCCCCACCAGACCGATCTATCGATTTAAGATCAAATGAATTTTCAGCCTCCTTCCAAGTCACTAACCACTCGCGATTACATTTTCATCACGGGGGTTGTGATTCTGTTTCTTGCCATCTCTGTCGGGCTTTGGGTTGCAAACTCATCTTTGCCCAATGGCGGTGGTGAGTTTTTGCGTCATTGGGCGGGCGGACGCGCCTTTATCTTTGAACAAATGGATCCATACTCTGCCTATGTCCCAGATGTGGTGCAAAACCTTGTTTATGATGGCAAGGCTCAGAGCGACGAAGACCCCTTCATTCTGGATACACCCTTTCATTTACTCCTACTTTACTTTCCTTTCTCGCTTCTATCAGACCCGGTCACTGCTCGGGCGATATATACCTTGATCTTGGAATGGGCTTTGTTCGTGCTTGCCATCCTCAGCTTGCGTCTTACTGGATGGGAGGCTCCCCGTTGGTTTGCGGTTTTGTTCTTCTTTGTTTGTGTCTTCAATTTTTACAGCTTTCAAGCGATTGTAGATGCAAGCCCAGCCCTGTTGTTGGGATTGTTCTATGCAGGGATTCTTCTTTCCCTGCGCTACGATCAAGATGAATTGACCGGGGCTCTCATGGCGTTCTCGCTTTACTTCTGGGAGGTTGGTTTACCTTTTATCGTACTGATCGGTTGGCTTGCCTACAAACAGGGACGTACTCGCGTCCTGGCAGGCTTTTTCATGCTCTCATTTATTTTGCTTGCCATCTCCTTTCTGGTCTATTCCAACTGGATCATTCCCTACCTCCGCGCAGGGATGAACGCCCTCCGTTGGGATTTTGGATTTTCGATCATCACTGTTCTTGAAGACCTCATCCCTTCTTATGGTAGATATCTGGCTTATGGTGTGATCGGCTTGCTCGTCTTTGCCCTTGGCTTCGAATGGAACGCTTCTTTATATGGTGATGAGCGCCGTTTCTATTGGGTGGCATGCCTCTCGATTGCAGTCGCTCCATTACTCGGTTTCCGCACCGAGTTTGAGAATCTTGCAGTGTTGATCATTCCGCTTGCGCTTGTTTTTGCGATCGTCTACGACCGTTGGAAACGTCTGGGGTCGGCACTAACTTTTCTGTTGTTGTTCATTGCCCTTTTGGTGCCATGGGCGTTGTATCTATTTTCCATACCCATCCTTGCGACCATTTCACAAGAAGTGATTTATCTCTTCCTGCCGGTATTTACTGTCCTTGGTTTATACTGGATTCGCTGGTGGGCAATTCGTCCTCCACGCGTCTGGGCAGATGCACTGACACGAAATAAATAAAACTCGAAATCCAATCTGCACTACGCGTTTCATTTATCATTTTTCAATGGACCATTAAGAATCGTATATCGAATGACACGTCGTTCCTATCTCATCCTTTTCTTTCTTGCTCTAATTGTCCAATTTGCAGTTAGCCGACTCCAAACGGTTCCTGGCTATCTCGATGCGAACTATTATTTTTCCGGCGGCGTTCAGTTGGCGCTTGGAAACGGTTTTACCGAACCATACATCTGGAACTATCTTGATGACCCTATCGATATCCCGCATCCCTCACATGGATATTGGTTTCCACTTGCTTCCATTATCTCTGCCTTGGGGATGTGGCTCACGGGGCAAACTACCTATGAGGCGGGGCGTCTCTTCTTTATATTGCTAGCCTCGCTTGTCCCACCATTGACGGCCGCATTGTCCTATCGTTTTTTTCAAAACAATGCATTCGCTTGGACATCTGGCATCCTCGCCATTTTTCCGGTCTTTCACCTCCCATTCTTACCTGTTCCTGATAACTACGCCATTTTTATGCTTGCGGGCGGACTTATCTTTTTCCTCGCGGACCGTCCACGTCCCTGGTTTTGGATGGGGCTGCTCGCAGGGATTATGTCTCTTGCCCGCAGCGATGGTCTGCTCTGGCTGGCGTTGACCTTTCTTTTCATCCTTTGGCGTGTGCGCGATGAAAAAATATCTTTCGCTTCCTTGATTCAATTCGGTGCATTGGCATTTCTTGGTTTCATCCTCATTATGGGACCATGGTATCTGCGCAATTGGAATGTTTTTGGTTCGATCATGTCACCTGCCGGAAGCCATGCGCTATGGCTCACTTCATATGAAGAGACTTTTATCTACCCTGCTTCAAAGCTTAACTATGAATCGTGGGTCGCCAGCGGGTGGAGCGAAATTTTCAAGGTCCGTTGGTGGTCGTTCTCGAATAACATTCAAACTGTCATTGCTGCACAAGGGCATTTGATTCTCTTCCCTTTCATTGCCATTGGAATGTACCTCCAACGCAAAGACCGTCGTGTGCAATTGGGGTTGTTGGCATGGGCCGTTCTTTTTCTCGTAATGACCTTTATCTTCCCATTTGCCGGCACCCGCGGAAGTTTCTTCCACGCAGGTGCAGCGCTTCAGCCGTTGTTCTGGGTGTTAGCACCATTCGGTTTGGATAGAGTAGTAGGCTGGGCAAGGAGTAAAAATCGGTTCACCGACCACGCCTACGTTGTATTCCGAATCGCGCTTGTCCAAATTGTTATCATGCTATCTGCTTGGGTAGTTTGGGCACGTGTCATCCAAAATGGATGGCAGGAGGGGGAGTTGTCCTATCCTGCAGTGGAGGCATTCCTGGTTGAAAATGGTGCTCAACCCGGAGAACGCATCATGGTCTTGAGTTCTCCCGGTTATTACATGATGACGGGCCGCCCTGCTTTTGTGCAACCTTATGGTGATGTGAACACCTTGCTCGAAGTTGCCGAACGTTACGACATTCGTTATTATGCTTTTGAAGCACAAGGCAAACTCAATTCAATCGCTGATCTTTACGACAACCCGCAGAACCATCCGCAATTTGAATACTTAGGTGAAGTTGATGACACGCGCATTTTTCGATTTCCATAATCCGCTATCCAAGCGAGACCTGCTCATCCTCGGTGGTGTAACGTTACTGGCTGGTGTGATTTATTTACTCGCCAGTTATCTCACTTATCGCATCGGCTTCCCCCTGGACGACTCTTGGATTCATTTGACATTTGCTCGTAATCTTGCCGAACATGGTGAATGGTCATTTCGTCCCGGTGTGCCATCGGCGGGGTCCACGTCTCCGCTTTGGTCGGCGTTGCTCGCTATTGGTTTTTTATTAAACCTTGAGCCTTATATCTGGACCTACTTATTAGGTCTACTCACCATGTGGGCACTCAGCGTGATTTGCGAGATCACGGCGCGTCGTTTGGTTCCTACATACACTACTCAGATTCCCTGGGTTGGGGTTTTTATCATCGTCGAATGGCATCTTCTTTGGGCAGCCATGTCTGGGATGGAGACTCTGCTCCATGCCTTGATTGCCACCATCATCTTATCTGCCTTGATGATGAATTCGCGGCGCTATCTGACAATGGGACTGCTTGCCGGTCTCAGTGTTTGGGTGCGCCCCGACGGCTTGACTCTGCTGGGTCCGCTTGTGTTGGCGGTTTTCTTCAATGAAAAAGATACATCTTCTCGTCTGAAAAGTTTGCTGCAAATTCTGCTTGGCTTTGGGGGTGTTTTTCTTTTCTATCTGCTTTTCAACTTACTTATCGGTGGAACGCCCATGCCGAATACTTTTTATGCAAAACAAGCGGAATACACGGCATGGCAGGCACGCCCACTTTTGGAACGCCTGGGTCAGCTTTTGCTTCAACTGTTAGTGGGACCTTCTGTTCTTCTTATCCCCGGCGTGATCATCTGGGTTGTCCGCTCTATCAAAAATCGTTCATGGGGGAGCCTGTCGGCTATCACTTGGTCGGTTGGCTATATGTTCCTTTATATTTTGCGCTTGCCGGTTTATCAACATGGTCGTTACATCATGCCAGCCATGCCGATCTTCTTCTTGATAGGTCTGATGGCTGTCATGGAGTTTGCCGCAGGGAAAACGTTCGAACGTTATCAGTGGTTTGTTACAACCCTTTGGAATATTAGTCTTGCAGCAGTAACATTGTTATTTATCCTTTTGGGTGCCCAAAGTTATGCACAGGATGTTGCCCTGATTGAACAAGAGATGGTTGAGCCTGCCAGGTGGGTGGCGTCTAATCTTCCACCAGAAGCAATTATTGCTGCCCATGATATAGGCGCGCTTGGTTATTTTGACCAGCATACTTTGATCGACTTGGCTGGGTTGGTCTCGCCAGAGGTTATTCCATTTATCCGTAATGAGACACGAATAGCTGAATATCTCAACGAGAAAAATGCTAATTATTTGATAGCATTTTCAGATCTTTACGAGAATATTACTTCTGGTAAGGAGATTGTATTTGTTACAAATGGAGAAATAGCCCAAGTGGGGGATTACGCCCCCATGACAATTTATCGTTGGAAGTGAGAGAATGGGTTAAAATATAGCCGCATTTCAGAGTTGAAAATCCAATGAAAAGAGAGAATGCCAAGCGATGAACCAGATTACATTATTAGTTGTTGACGATCACCCGCTATTCCGCCAGGGAGTGGTAGATGCTTTGTCGCTAGAGTCAGATATGCGGATCATCGCTCAGTCTGCATCCGGGGATGAAGCGTTGGAATTGATCCGCTCGAAAAAACCGAATGTAGCAGTCCTAGATGTCAATCTGCCTGGTATGAATGGTCAACAGATTACACATCAGGTTTCACAGGATAAAGCTGGAACCCGCATCATTTTGATGACCGGTTATGATGATGTTGAACAAGCGATCCATGCGGCTCTTGCAGGAGCACATGGATATTGTTCAAAAGATATTGAACCTCAGAACCTTGCTCGAATTATTCGCGAAGTGTCAGAAGGTAAATACGTTTTTGCAAATAATGTCTTCACCCGCCGCGAACTTGAACTCTGGGTTGAAGAAAGCATGGAAGGTGCACGCCGTTCATATAGCGAACCTGGTGCTCCATTCCATCCTCTTTCTGACCGTGAAATGGAAGTCCTCGCCTGTGTGGTACGGGGCATGAGTAATAAGGAAATTGCATCGCTTTTGGGCATCAGCCACCAGACGGTTAAGAATCACGTCACTGCGATTTTACGCAAGTTTGGGGTGGAAGACCGTACACAGGCTGTGGTGTACGCATTAAAACGCGGTTGGGTTACATTGCGGGATAGTGATATCCGACCTTAGGAGAATTAAATGTCCGAAGCTATGGACTATAAAAGCGAATTGGATGAAACCCAGCGCGCATTGCGTGAGATCACCTTGATGATGGAACAAAGTCAGGGTGAATTGAATAAGCTGACCCAGCGAAATACGGCAATCACTTCCCACCTGCAGCAAGTTCAGAAACAAGGTGGTGGAGTAGAAGAGATCAAAATGGCATATGACTCCGCTCTGGATGCCCAGCAGCGGTTGTTTGTTATGCGTGGTCAGTTGGAAAAACTGCAGAATGATAGATCTCATCTTGAAAAATACAAGACTGTTTTGGAAAAATTGGTTAACTATAGCGGCGGCAGTACCGAAGGCATGAGCGGTACTGCATCTGGTTCTGTCAAAGACCAAATGACTGGGATTGAAATGATCGTCAATGCACAAGAGGCGGAGCGTCAGCGATTATCCCGCCAAATGCATGATGGCCCCGCGCAAGCGCTTTCAAATTTCATTCTCCAGACCGAAATTGCGATGCGTTTATTGGACGTTGATCCTTCTCAGGCAAAAGAAGAATTGGGAAACTTGAAGGCGGCTGCTCTAGGAACTTTCCAAAAAGTAAGGGGCTTCATCTTTGAATTACGCCCTATGATGCTTGATGATCTTGGTTTGGTCCCAACCTTACGCAAGTATGCTGACGCGTTCAAAGAACAATCAGGTATGGATATCAGCGTCACTATATCTGGAACCGAACGTCGTCTTGAACCCTATCTCGAAGTAATGATTTTCCGAGCTGTACAGGAATTGCTCGGAAATGCGGCTCGGCATAGTCAGGCAACCCTTGTAAAGATTCATCTTGACCTTGGTGCTGATTTCATACGCATTAGTGTGGATGATAACGGTAGAGGGTTTGACCCTGAATCTTTGAGAGATTCGAATAATCTTGGTCTAAAACTGATTCGTGAAAGAGCAGAAATGTTGGGTGGAAAATTCGAGGTTGATAGTGCGGTTGGATCAGGTGCAAAAATATCATTTACAGTGCAAGCCAAGATTTAGCACTGTTTAAATTAACAATATTGTTAGGGGTGTGAAGGCATCAGCCCTGTATTCACGCCTCGGTGTAATATGTTTTTGACATTTTTCTTGTATAATGAATGTGTTATAAAGTGCCCGATTAATGCGGTGCTTGTCGAGAGGAGAAAATTATGCGTCGTGGTCGCACTCTAATTTTGGTGCTGTTAATAGTAATCATTGCCTTGGTGGTTGGTTTTGTTGCCCTCCGCCAGTTTTTATTTACGCCGCAGTCCCAAGAAGACCAAACGCTTTTCGTTGAGGTCTATTATGCTGCTCAGAATATTCCACAAGGTGGACGTGTTACTGAGGATGTTCTGGCTACTTTAAGTATTCCTCAGGAAAATGTGGTTTCAGTGATGTATACCAAGGATGAACTGCCTTTCCTGGTGGATAAAATTGCGAAGCTTCCATTAGACCAAGGCGTTGTCATTACGGAATCAATGATCACTGACTCGGCAGCTGCAGTTGCTGTTTCTGGACCACAATGGGCTTCATTAATTCCTCCTGGCATGACGGCGATGGCAATTCCAATCGACCGCTTGGCGGTTTCAGGCTATGCAATTAACACAGGTGCACATGTGAATGTCAATGCCTGCTTGTTGTTTGTCGATGTTGATCCGTCGTATCAAACCATCCTGCCTAATCTGACTGCTACCTTGACTGGTACTGGTCTACCCACAGCAGAAGGTGGCTTACCCGTTCTGTCATTGGGAGTTGGAGCATCTGGCTCTGCACAAGGACGTTTGGAATTAGATCCCTCTGTTCAACAGCCGTACTACCTTGTTCCATCTGAGGCACAACGCCCACGTATGGTATGTCAAACTCTTTTACAAGATGTTGTTGTGATGCGTTTAGGAGATTTCCCGCTTGTTGAAACAGATGTGACTGCGCAAGCTCAACCTGCGGACCCTGCTGCAGCAGAACAGCAACCTGCCCCCGCAAATCCTGACATTGTGACTTTGATCGTGTCTCCTCAAGATTCCATCACCTTGTCTTATTTGATGTATACAAATGCGAATATTACTTTGACTCTCCGTAATCCTTCTGATCAGGCGCGACTTGCAACAGAAGCATCTACTTTGCAGTTCCTCTTGAGCCAATACAATATTCCAGTGCCAGCAAAATTGCCGTATGCCATGCACCCTGCGTTATCAACTTTGACGTTGCCAGAATTACCTAATGATGTAGTTACCCAAGAACCTGAACAGTAATCTAAATTCCTTGATCGGACGATTTGAATATGGCTGCTGACAAAATACGAGTCCTTATTGTTGATGATATAGCCGAAACCCGTGAGAATGTGCGCAAATTATTGCAATTCGAATCGGATGTAGAGGTTGTGGGAACAGCACGTACTGGCAAGGAAGGAATACAACTTGCGCAGGAAATGAATCCGGATGTCGTGCTTATGGATATAAATATGCCCGATATCGATGGAATCACAGCAACAGAGGAGATCCGCCGTAATTCTCCTCATATTCAAATCGTAATCTTATCGGTTCAGGGTGATCAAAATTATATGCGTCGGGCAATGCTTGCCGGTGCAAGAGACTTTTTGACCAAGCCGCCGATGGGGGATGAGTTGATCTCTGCAATAAAGCGTGCAGGTGAAATGGCGCATGCTGAACGGGAGAAGGGCGCCAAACAACAAATGGTTATGTCGGCTGGGATGGGTGGACCTTCCATGATGGGCGGGTTTACCCCTGCAGCTCAGGGCAAAATTATTGTTGTTTATAGTCCCAAAGGTGGAACCGGTTGTACTACTATTGCTGTAAATCTTGCTATTGCACTCCATAATGAAGACACGCGAGCTGTTCTTGTGGATGGTAATTTACAGTTTGGCGATATCGCAATTTTTGTAAATGAACAAGGTAAGAATACCGTCCTGGATATTGCCCCAAGGGTTGATGACCTTGATTCTGAAATTGTAGATGAGATATTGATAAAACATGAAGCGTCTGGGATTCGGATCCTTGCCGCTCCACAAAGACCTGAAATGGCAGAAAAAGTGTCTGCTGAACAATTTATGAAGGTCTTGCAATTTATGCAAAGAATGTATTCTTATGTCGTTGTGGATACTTCTTGTATTTTGACAGATGTGATTCTTTCCGCCATTGATTTAAGTGATGTTGTTGTTCTTGTTGCAACACAAGAGATTCCTGCGATCAAGAACTCCCGTTTGATTTTGGATTTGTTAAATACAATGGGTATCAGCAAGGAACGTATTGTATTTGCGATGAATAAGTTTGACAAACGGATTGCCATCACACCTGAACGGGTGAGTGAAAACCTGAAACACGAGATATCGGCTGTTATCCCATTAGATGAAAAAGTGGCGATTACAGCTGTTAATCGCGGTGTTCCTTTTATGTTAGATAACAAATCGCAGCCGATTGGGAAAGGTATCTTTTCTTTAGCGGAATCTGTGCGTGCCCGCATTATTGCTTTGGATGGTGAGAACGAAACCTCCGCGGCTAAACGATAAGGAGAAATACAATGTCGTTGCTTAGACGTATTGAACAGGGACAAGGCTCCGGGAATCAGCAACCCCAAAACACACCATCTCAGGGAGCACCAAAACCAAGCGGTGAAAATCCTCCAGCTTCCGGTGGCGGAGATGCTTCTCGTTTATCTTCTTTACAAGCACGCAGAGTAAGTGCTCCAATTACTTCACCTCAAGCTGGATCCTATTTTGATCTTAAAACGAGAGTTCAAAATAAACTATTAGCAGAGATTGACCCCTCTATGGATGTTACTCGAACTGACGAAGTTCGACGTACCATTCAAAATCTATTCGAACAGATTTTGACAGAAGAGAATATTGTTCTTTCGCGACCCGAGCGTGCGCGATTGTTCGAACAGATCTCTGCTGAAATTTTGGGTTTTGGTCCCCTCCAATCACTTTTGGAGGATGACACCATTACAGAAATCATGGTGAACGGACCAAAAAATGTCTACATTGAGCGTAAGGGGAAGGTACATCGTGTGCCAATTACATTTGAGAGCAATGACCATGTAATGAGAATCATTGATCGAATTGTGGCACCCTTAGGCCGCCGCATTGATGAATCCAGCCCATATGTAGATGCCCGTCTTCCAGATGGTTCTCGTGTGAATGCTGTGATTCCGCCCATCTCGCTTGTAGGCCCGGTTCTAACAATCCGTAAATTTTCTAAGAATCCCATCACAGTGGATCAAATGATCCAGTTTGGATCGGTTAGTGCCGAAGCCGTTCAATTCCTTAAAGCTTGTGTAGAAGCACGTCTGAATATCATCATTTCAGGTGGTACAGGTTCAGGGAAAACCACTCTTCTTAACGTGCTCTCAAGTTTTATTCCTTCGGATGAGCGTATTATTACAATTGAGAATGCGGCAGAGTTGCAGCTGCGTCAAGAGCATGTTGTTACCTTGGAGTCGCGTCCGCCAAATATTGAAGGACGCGGTGAAATTACAATTCGTGACTTGGTCATGAATTCCCTTCGTATGCGTCCTGAACGAATTATCGTAGGTGAGTGCCGTGGCGGTGAAACATTAGACATGTTGCAAGCCATGAACACAGGTCACGATGGATCAATGACGACAGCCCATGCGAATACCCCGCGAGATGCCTTGGCTCGTATTGAGACCATGTGCTTGATGGCCGGTATGGATCTTCCAGTTCGCGCTATCCGTGAACAAGTTGCAAGTGCAGTTGATGTAATTTGCCAGCAGGAGCGTATGCGTGATGGTACGCGTAAGGTCACCACGATCACCGAAGTGAGTGGCATGGAAGGTGATGTTATCACCATGACTGATATTTTTGTCTTTGAACAAACAGGTACTGAAAATGGTCGTATTGTTGGACGCTTGCGTCCAACAGGATTACGTCCGAAATTCATGGATAAAATCGAAGCCGCTGGAATTCACTTGCCGCCTTCAATCTTTGGGATTGGTGAACGAAGGCGATATTAATAAAATGATAAACAAGGCATATTGCCAGGAAGTAGTCCGATGACCTGGATCATCATTGTTGGTGGTGTCGTCCTAATTGTATTGCTGATCATTGGTGTTGTCGTTTCTTCAAATAGTGAACGCGCTATTGTGGAAGAACGCTTAAGTCAGTATCTTGAGGATGAAGATCAGAAAAATTTAGATAAGGAGGCCCAGAAGTATGTCATTACTGACTGGGTTTCAAAACGAGTTGAGAAGACATCCTTTGGGGATCGGATTGCCAGACAATTAGCTCGTGCTGACTTGAAATTTAAGGTTGCAGAATATTTTGTTCTGATTCTCTTAAGTGTTTTTCTGGTTGGTCTGATTGCTTGGTTTCTAGGGAACCGTCACCCTGTTTCTGCGTTGATCGGCATGGTTATCGGTGGAATTGCCCCAGGACAATACGTTAGGTCACAGCAAAAGAATAGATTGCAGAAATTTAATGACCAGTTGCCAGATATGCTAAATTTGATGGTAAATGGTCTGCGTGCTGGTTATTCCACTATGCAAGCGATGGAAGCTATCAGCAAAGAGCTTCCTGCCCCAATCAATGATGAGTTTCGGCGTGTGGTTCAAGAAATGCAAATTGGTATTTCCATGGAGACAGCTCTCGACAACCTGTTGAGACGTATTCCAAGTGAAGACCTGGACTTTGTTGTTACGGCAATCAATGTTCAACGTGAAGTCGGTGGTAATCTCTCCGAGATCCTTGATAATATTTCTTTTACTATACGTGAACGCATCCGTATCAAAGGCGAAGTGCGAGTTTTAACAGCTCAGGTTAGGACATCTGGCACTGTATTATCTTTGATCCCCTTTGGTTTAACATTAATTTTGTGGTTTCTAAACCCGGATTATCTTTTGTCTGTAACAGCGGGTGGTCCAATCTGTACTGCGATCATAATTTGTGTGGTGTTGGGTTTGATTACCTCCAGTTATTTTATTATGATGAAGATAGCGGATATCGAGGTGTAGTATGTCAACAGTGATTGCGATTGTCATCGGACTTGCACTGGTTGGTGGAATTGTCTTTGTGGTAATCATTGGCGCACGTTATGCGCGTGAAGCACAGGGAGTTGAGACAGACCCAGTTTTGGCACGTTTAGCAGAAGCTACACAGCGTGGTGAAAATGTCTCCCTTGAGGATATAGAACTTGAGCAACCGTTCATGGAGCGCGTTGTTATTCCTATCATCAAGAGAATGGGTGAGCTTTCTGCACGATTTACACCAGAAAAACTTCTTCAGGAAACAGCGCTAAAACTCGAGTTGGCCGGTAATCCCGGACGTATCGATGCTTCGACATTTCTTGCAACCCGTTTTATAGGTGCAGCAGTCTTTGGCGGGCTTTTACTATTGATATCGAATCTTCCGCAAGTCGATTGGCCTTCAGGGCGTATTTTCCTTGTGGTATCGATATTTACTTTGTTAGGCTTTTTCTTTCCTCAGCTTTGGCTCGGTAGTCGGATCTCGAGAAGGCAGAATGAAGTTCGTAAGGCATTGCCCGATGCTCTCGATTTGCTGACCATCTGCGTGGAAGCGGGTTTGGGTTTTGAAGCAGCAATGTCTAAGGTTGCAGATAAATGGGAGAACGAACTTTCCCTGATGTTTGGACGTTGTATCCGTGAAATTCAGCTTGGTAAAACGCAACGAGAAGCATTACGTGATATGGCAGATCGTATTGGTTTGCCAGAGCTTACCAGCTTTGTTGCGGCAGTGATCCAAAGTCAACTTCTCGGTGTGAGTATGGCAAAGGTTTTGAGAATTCAATCAGACCAGATGCGCTTAAAACGACGCCAACGCGCTGAAGAAGAAGCGCATAAAGCTCCGGTTAAGATGATCATCCCAATGGCACTTTTGACATTCCCGTCCATCATGATCATTCTTATGGCGCCTGCTGGATTCCAAATTGCTGGTGCGTTTGGACCATTCCTTGGAAACTAAATCAAGATAGAATTATTTAAGAAATAAATTCATCAAAGGGGGATTAAATGAATAATTTGAAATATAGAGTTTATCGTTCGATTTGGACTGGACTTGACCTGCTATTTCCGCCAGAATGCGGCGGGTGTGGCAGACCAGGATCAAGATGGTGTGAAACTTGTCATAGCAGCGTGAAAATACTGAATGGTATCGTTTGTGACGTGTGCGGTTTGCCGCAGGATAAGCCGGGAGTTTGCAATGCTTGTCTTGTTAGCAGACCGCGCTTTCGTTCCTTGCGGGCATGGGCTATATTTGAAAACCCGGTCCAATCTGCCTTGCATAAACTGAAATATCGACGTGACCTTTCAATGGGTGATGCGTTAGCTGCTGCAATGATGCCGTTTGTAGAAAACCTGAAATGGAAGTTAGACCTTGTTGTGCCAGTACCTTTGGGAAAACAAAGAATGAATGAAAGGGGATATAATCAGGTTGCAATGATCGCAAAACCACTTGCCATGGGTTTGGGCTTGCAATATACGTCTAAGGCGCTGGCGCGTCGTAAGGAGACGCGCTCTCAAGTTGGTTTGAGCAGGGAGGAAAGGCACAAAAACGTTCACAGAGCTTTTCACGCTGAATCAGGGGTAAAAGGGAAGAAAATTCTAATCATGGACGATGTTTCTACAACCGGCTCTACACTATCATCAGGCGCGGATGCTCTTTATGCAGCCGGGGCTGATGATGTTTATGCGTTGACCGTCGCGCGCGCATTGTCTCATCATGATTTGAGGCGTGTGTAGCGTGTTTGTGTTTGTAACTTAACAACCTATAATCAAGGAGGACCTTATGTCCAACAAAGTGGAAGTTCAGACACGTCATATTCGTTTGACCGATCGGATCGAGGAGTATGTATCCAAAAAGGCGGGAAACCTCGATCATTATCTGCCTGCGATTGATGAAGCTCGTGTGGAGTTATCTCACCACAAGGCTGCACGTGATGCCAACGACCGAAATGTGGCGCAGATCACCGTTTTTGGTAAGGGATTTACCCTTCGATCTGAAGAGCGAGCTGACGAGGCACTTGCTGCATTCGATAAATCGCTGGATAACTTACAACGCCAGATTGAGAGGTATAAAGGAAAAAAGTATCATGGTCGTGGTGATGGCCGCTCTGCGGCGGAAGTCGCAGAAGATATCATTGACGATGAGACCGGGCAGCTTTCACCGTTGTTCGCGAAACGCAAGAAGTTCATCCTGTATCCAATGACTGAAGATGAGGCGTTGGTGCAAATGAGAAATTTGGGACACGACAATTTTTTCGTATTCTATAATGCGGAGACGAGTAAGGTTAATGTGTTATATCGTAGACGCAATGGGAGCTATGGCTTGATCGAGCCAGAACTCGGATAGGTAAATCAAAACTGGGCTGACATTGTCAGCCCAGTTTGTTATTCTGAAACCGTTTTATGTTTTACAGTTTTTAAACGACCTTCCAACAGTATGAAGCAGGCGAGTAATGCTAACCATGCCAGGGTTTGTACCTGACGAAACGCGCCAAAAAGCAGGCTGTAGTTGGCTTGAAAAGCCTGTAGTATGAGTTGAGAAATTGCTGTGAGGGATGAAAATATTAAGAACGTAACCCCAGGGCGTGGATTTGGCTTGAAGCGCAAAAGCAGGACCAAAATAAGGGTTGAAGCGAGTGTGTCATATATTTGGGTCGGGTGGCGGGTGGCGTTCCACATATCGATTCCCCAAGGTAAGTCTGTAGGAAGTCCAAATGCGGTGCCAGCAGCAAGGTGACTTAATCCAAGCCCGACGGCAATGACGGCAAAAAACAGCGTCAACGCGTCGAGGATGTTCCAGAGTTCCAGTTGTTTTCGCTGACCATATGCAAAGATAACAATGAACATGACGACGATCGCACCGAACGGGTCGAACAGGTCTGGGTTGATGGAGATGATGCCTAGCGGGCTTTTTGTGAATGCAGACAAGTTTTGGAGAATGTATGAGATTCGCCCGCCGATGACAAAGGCGATCAACCCGTAAAACGTGATGTTGTTGATATCTTCTTTGCTTATGCCATAACGTTCTGTTCGGCGCTCTGCGAGGTTAAGCCCAAGCCATGCAGCAATGACCAACAGGATCATGTGCCGCGGAGGGCTAAATAGATTTTGGAATGCTTCTATCATTTCAACGCCTCCTCGATACGGGTGCGGAGCAGGGCTTCAGACATGGGCCCGCCAATAACGACTTCT
This sequence comes from Chloroflexota bacterium, assembly GCA_041157505.1. GTDB lineage: Bacteria > Chloroflexota > Anaerolineae > Anaerolineales > Villigracilaceae > Villigracilis. The sequence goes on from JBEBCV010000248.1 coordinate 15,628, forward strand.
GTGATCATACCCTGACGGTTGATGAAGTAAGAGGATGGTAGGGAGCGGACCTGATAGGCGCGGCTGATGTCAGATGTTTCATCCAGAAGAATGGGAAATGTGAGACCATAGTCTTCTATGAAAGGCGCAATTTCCAGCGGATTATCCTGAAATGTGCTATTTACTGCCAGCACGATAAACCCTTGGTCTTTATATTCGTTGTACATCTTTTCGATGGCAGGCATTTCTGCTTTGCAGGGTGGGCACCAGGTTGCCCACACATTGACGAGGACAGCTTGCCCCTTTAATTCTGAGAGGGTGTAGGTTTCACCTTCGGCTGTTTTGAGAGTGAAATCGGGAGCGGGAAACCCCGCCTGAGGTGCCGCGGCGACAGCTGTTGTTTCGCCAGTCTCGCTGGAGAGGACGATCCACGATGCACCAGCAATGAGCACGAGAATGTAGAGAATGATACGTTGGGTTTGGTTCATGAGATTTTAGAAGTAAAATAGGATTATCTATCTTTGTAATCGTTGTTCTTTCAAGAGCCAATCTTACTATGATTTTTACTGACACAGTCTTTGTTGGAATTGACCCCACATCCTCCCATAAGTCCTATACCTATGCGGCATTGGACAAGGGCATGAATCTCGTTGCCCTTGCAGATGGGGAATTGGATGATGTGACCTCTTTCCTTGGTGGGCAATCCTCAGCCATTGTGGCGATAAATGCGCCATCGGGGGTCAATCGCGGATTGGTTCGCGAAAAGAAAAAAGAAATGTTCAAGTCGTTGAAGACCCGCGCATCTGGTTTTCGTGTAGCAGAGATGGAACTACGCGATCGCGGCATAACCGTTTCTGGTACGCCTTCCACGATCAGTGCATGCCCGGCATGGATACAAGCCGGATTTGCCATGTACCGCAAACTGGAAAAGATCGGATTCAAGAAATATCCATCTGAAAATGCTCCACATCAACTCTTGGAGTCACAGCCACATGCTTCGTTTTGTGTGATGGCTGGCGCTGTGCCGCAGTCGAAACCCTCTCTTGAGGGGAAGATCCAACGACAGTTACTTTTATTTGAGGCAGGCATCCGCATCAAGGACCCAATGGATTTCTTTGAAGAGATCACACGTCATAAAATGATCAAAGGCAACTGGCCGCTCGACCTTCTTTATTTGCCTGAACAATTAGATGCGATGGTTGCCGCTTATACAGCCTGGTTGTCAATTCACAAGCCCGAAAATATTACCACCCTTGGTGATCCAACAGAGGGACTAGTCTTTCTCCCTGAAAAAAATTTGAAAGAAAAATACTAACCGAATGGTAAAATACCGCCCATGACAAACCCCGAATTTCAAAACAAAGCAATCAACACTCTTCGATTTCTTTCCGCCGATGGCGTGCAAAAAGCGAATTCCGGTCACCCCGGTCTGCCGATGGGAGCCGCAGCAATGGCATTCACCATCTGGACCCGCCATCTACGACACAGTCCACGCAACCCCAAATGGATGGGACG
>JBEBCV010000249.1:0-3672 GCA_041157505.1 Chloroflexota bacterium
TGTTTTGGTCTACCGTCACGAGTTGACCTTCCTTCACCACGAACTTGCCACCCACTACGGTGTAATCCACATTGAAGGATTGACCGAAGACGATGGCAGAGACGGGGTCGTGCATGCCGGCATAACCAAGCTTGTTCAAGTTCACCGCAAAGAAGTCAGCACATTTGCCAACTTCTAAACTTCCAATATCGGTACGTCCTAGAACCGCCGCGCCGCCGCGTGTACCGAGGTGCAAGGCTTCGCGGGATGTCATCAATTTTCGATTGGGGTCGTTGGAGAGGGAATAGCCCGTCAATCCTTCTTTGACTCGTGAGACGAGCATGGCATTTCGCACTTCTGCAAGGAGATGCGAGCCGTCGTTGGATGCAGAACCGTCCACGCCTAAACCTACGTTCACGCCTGCTTTCCGGTATTCCTTGACCGGAGCGATCCCTGACGCCAAGCGCATGTTCGAGGTGGGACAGTGTGCCACGCCGCAATTATGTTTAGCAAAAACTTTGATCTCTTCGTCATTGACCCAGACCGCATGCGCAAACCAAACGTCATCCCCCACCCAGTCCACTTCTTGCATGTACCCAACAGGACGATGTCCGAACATCTGCATACAAAATTGTTCTTCATCTTCGGTTTCGGCTAAGTGTGTATGGAGATGCACACCGTATTGTCGCGCCAGCTTGGCGGACTGCTTCATCAAATCCGAAGTGACGCTGAACGGTGAGCACGGCGCAAGCACCACTTGAGTCATCGCGCCAGGTTTGGCGTTGTGATATTTTTCGATGAGACGTTGGGAATCTTTAAGGATGTTTTCTTCAGTGTCGACCACGCTATCGGGCGGGAGTCCGCCTTTGGATTCGCCGAGACTCATCGAGCCGCGAGAAGCTTGCAGCCTGACTCCCACTTCGAGAGCGGCAGCAATTTCATCGTCCAGTTTTGAGCCGTTGGGGTAAAGGTAGAGATGGTCTGAGGCGGTGGTGCAGCCCGAGAGGGCGAGTTCCGAAAGCGCAGTTTGAGTCGACGTAAAAATATCGTCGGGGTTCATGCGCGCCCAAATGGGATAGAGAGTCTTGAGCCAGTTGAAGAGATTGGCATCTTGCGCGGCAGGGACGGCGCGTGTGAGGGTTTGGTAAAAGTGATGGTGCGTGTTGACCAAACCCGGCAAGACGACATGCCCTTTGAGATCGAGCACTTCATCGGCAGTGGCTGGCAAGCTGGACGATTGCCCGACCTGCTCAATAAAACCATCGCGGATGAAAATTCCACCATCCGGAATTTCGGTTTGGTGGTCGTCCATGGTAACAATATATGCGTTTTTGATGAGGAGGGTTGTCATAAAGTAGTCTGGAAATTTTGATAGTCGTTCCGTGCGATAGTCGGCAGTCGCCTGATGACTAGACTAAATTTGTCTGACAACTTATAGTTTAGCAGAAGAGAAGGTGGATGTCAATTCGGGATTGTGGCTAACGCCTAACCTTGGTCGGACTTCCGTGTGTGTGAAAAGAATGCAACTGATTCATTAAACCAAGTGACAGTCACCTTACCTACTCCGCTTTAGCTCGGGGTGATCGGTAATAATGACTGTCACTTTATAAAATGTTCGGTAGAACTACATGGATTTCTTTAAGGCGGGAGAACTCTAACCGATATATGCCCTCTCCGCGTTTTCCCAGGGAGAGACCACGAACTCAATCGCATTGTTCAAGATCAAAATATGAACCGGATCAGGTTCCACGAACTGTGCCCAAAACGTTCCATCAGTGATCGTTGCATTCTTGCTGCTGATCAGACTAACCTTCGTATTGGCTAAGCCCGCATTGTAAAACGTGCGATCGCAGATACCGTTACCCCAATAGATATAGTCATTGGCTGTCACCCATTCCGCGGAAGAATGAACTGATAGAGATTGCTCTGGCAAGGTAATGGAGGATACAAAGGCATCATCGCCTTTACCGATCTGGGTGCGGATGACGTTCCCTTCCCGTTTATGCAAGACAGTGGACGCTTTTGTGATGATCTTAACTGGATCCATGGAGGCATTGGAAGACCTCGCATCCACGATCATATAACGCGGCGTATTTGTAGCATCTCGCACAAAAACGGACCACTCCGCTCGTATTCCATTCACCAAGCCTGATACTCGATAGGCATTGAGAGCCAGGTAATACGTCGGTTCATCGGTATCCAAACAGCGAACGGGGCAAAGCGTCAGGTTGGGCGGGATGCGAAGTTTCTCGATCAAATTATCCAACTCCGCTTGTTTAATGCGGTACACCCAATAGACCGAGGGCGGGTCCATTTCAACGGTGAATTGCACATGCGGTTGATCTTTTCCGAATGCGATCCGAAGCCCGGAGTAGACCGTCATTTGAGAATACATAAACCGTTTCAGCAGACTCCGTCCAAACCGCCCAAGCCAAGAAAGTTTTTTTGTTAAGACAGGGTTTTCCATAAACAGGCTCCAAACCAAGGCTTAATATTTGAAAAGAAGCATTCCTAAGAATACTGTTAAACGCCTTGGGTATTCTGACAATTATAGTAAACTATAAGAAATTATTGATTATTACACACAAGTACATCTTCGATGCGCTGCTTCACCAAATTCATACTTTTAATCTCAAAACCTAAAACATACATTTCCTCATAACAAGGACCCTATGAGCATTGCACCGTTAAGTACTGATGATGTCTTGAGGCTTTGGTCTCAAACTTATAACCATGAAGGGAAGCCCGATTGGTCTCATATTTTCCCTTACTATCATGATGACATTGTTTTTCAAGACAGCATCCAGCGCGTAGAAGGTAAGGAAAATTTTATCGCGCTCTGCAAACGGCTCACAGAACGCTGCGAACAACTACACATGGATATTTCGTCCATTTCGCAACGCGAAAATGAAATTTTCATGGAATGGAAGATGACCATGATCTTTAAAAAATTTCCCAGCACCCCCATGTTCGGCTGCACAAAGCTCACCTTTGGCGAAGACCATCGCATCATTCAACAGCGCGATTACTACGACCTTTGGGGAGATATTTTTAATGGCATCCCCTGGTTCCACCGTCCCTACAGAAAATTCATGCACAAATACTTTGGATAGGCGGATTACAGATTGAAACTACCTGAAGAACTTCAATTCATCGAAAACGCAAGAATGCCCCAAAAAACCACAACTGCCAGGTTAGATGGCAAAGTTTGCGTTATCACTGGGGCAACCTCAGGCGTGGGGCATGAAGCTGCAAAACGGATCGCACTGGCAGGAGCTCATCTGGTTTTGGTGAACCGGAACGCTGAAAAGGCAACAGCGCTTAAAGCGGAAATCACGGCTCTATCAAACACTCGGGTTGATCTTGTTCACGCTGATTTTTCCAACCTGGACGATGTTCAACGCGCAGCAAGCCAGATCCTCCATCAATTCCCTGCAATCCATATCCTGATCAACAATGCCGGCGTGCATATGACTACACGGACTTTGACAGCCGATGGGTTTGAAACTGCGTTTGCCGTCAATCACCTTGCCTCTTTTCTTTTTACACGCTTACTGCTCGAACGAATGATCACCTCAGCCCCCGCCCGGATCATCCAGGTCAACTCGGAAGGGCATCGTTTTGGTGGATTAAAATTAGACGATCTTACTTGGGCAAATCGAAGGTATAAAGGGCTTCAAGGCTACGGCGCTT
>JBEBCV010000250.1:0-8274 GCA_041157505.1 Chloroflexota bacterium
CCTTCGGAGTGTGCCGCTAAAAAGTCATGGTCGATGCGGGGGTAGTAGTAGAAACCGTCCAATTGTGCAGCGGAAGCTATCTTCAGCAGGTTCTGATAGCCTTTGTCGTTTTCTGCGAGCAGCAACAAATGGAAGGAAGAACGGTCGAGTTTAGAGTCCTTGTCCTTCATACCACGGGCTGCCATGTAGGCTTCCAAGCCAATGATGGGCTTGACCCCTTCCGCTTTGGCGGCTTTGTAGAAGTCGATCACGCCAAACATCGTGCCATGGTCGGTGATGGCAACCGAGTCCATGTTCATTTCTTTAACGCGTTTGACCAGCTTCTTGATATTTGAGAAGCCGTCAAGCATGGAGTATTCGGTGTGAACGTGAAGGTGGGCGAAACTCATAGTCTGTTGGTTGGGTAGCCGAATAGTCAGTCGATCGAATGGTCTCACAGTCTAATCGTGTAACTAAGTGACTATCAGATCATGTAACTATAGGACTAAACGGCATTATAGCACGCATGTTCAGGTATCCGCCCTACGGGTGTCTTAAAGTTTTCATCAAACCAAATTTATAAAAATTTGAGAGTTTGATACCTGTTTTGAAACCGGGTAAATAGTATCCTCGCGCTCGTAAGTTTCTGGTTTTTCTTACAGGCGCATGGGGTTTATTTGGGGAATCCTAATGCGAAAAGGGGGGATTGGGGTGCACGCCGGTGCTGTGACCGGCGTGTAATGTTTTAATCTCTATATTGGTAGCAGCAAAACCTAGGGTTCGTTTGAACCATGCAAACGATACACTTCTTTTTCTTTCACAATAGCTTCGAGATAGTAGTTTTCTTCAATATACTTCAAAACTTCATCCAGGTTTTCTGGCGGATCTGCGGGGTAGACTCCGATCTTCTTTTGTTCTTCACGTTTAACAGGGTCAAGCGAAGGGACCGAAAGTCGCCCAAGGTCCACGATCAGAACTGGCTTATTGCGAATGATCCCCTCAAGGTAATCTTCATTCAATTGGTCAGCAACGTCAGAGCCCACCAAGTAGGGATAGAACAAAGCTGCATTCGGCGCATTCCGACGTGCCATAAAATACTCACCAGGATTTGTTGCCCAGAACAACACATATTCGCCAGGGTTGGTGTGATTATCTACATAAACCGCAACTGGAGAACGCAATTCTCTGTCAGATGATGTAAAAAAGCGATCCAGGGCTTTCATATAAGCAGATGCATATCCGGCTGTAAAGAAAATTCCACATGCAATAACAAGGGATATGTGAGGAAGGAATTCTGTCCGGGCATAAATAACCGACAGCTGCTCTTTTTTTACGAAGATCTTTTCTTCCACTGTCTTAAAAACAAAGGCACTCAACAATGCAATGAAAGGCAGCCAATTCAAGAAGTAGTGTCCATAATTACGTTTTGCCAGATCGCTTAGAACAACAGCAGCGGGTGCTCCAATAAGTAAAATTGCAAACAAAGGAGCATAAATCCCTTTGAGGGTTTCCTTCCAACGGATCAGGATCAAGACATAACCGATCAGCCCCAGCCAGGCAGCAAAGGTTAGATATGTAAAACCAACCGCCAAGGGAGAAGTTGAGCTCATTTTAGCCGCGCTATAGGAAAAATTATAAAAAATGGACGCATCCAGCATGGCTTGAAAAAGTCCATGATAAGCAAAGTAAGCCGAGGTGATTATCAGTGGTATGGAAACGCCCAAAGCCACCCAAATAACAGCCGTAAAAAATGCTGAAAAGTCCCGCTTCCACAAAAGGGTTAAACCAAAGACAACAATCGTCACGGATTCCATGATGGCATTGTTCGGGCGGAATAAAAAGCTCATGGAGAAGAGCATGCCCAATGCCATATTTAAGAGGCGCTGTTTGGGATTTTGCAGCAGGTACAGCAGGAGAATCAATGCAAGGAAATGGAAAACCAGAGGATATTCTTCTGTATAGTTGCCGCCTTGAAGAGTGGCATTCATCCCCCAAACCCATATAAAAACGCCGAATAATGCTGGCACCATCCCCCAGAGTTTTTTCATCAAGATATAGGAAGCTGTGATGGCAGAAAATAAAAAGACCAATTGTACGAACCACACTCCCCAACGTAGTCCGCGTCCGAGACCTATCGCAAACGCATTTAGATAAAAAATTGCGGGAGGCTTACTATCCCAGGCAAACTGATAGGGCAAATTACCCTTAAGGATCTGCTTCCCAATATAAATATAAAAGCCATAATCACGGTTGGGGAGTTCTGTGCCAGGATTGGATTGTTTTAGTACGGTGATCGCCAGTATAAAAAAAAGAACTGCAAGGATAATGATTGACCAAATACTTTTAATTTTGTTGGCTTTGATGTTCATGGATTATGAGATTCTTTTTTTTAAGTATAATGCCCCATAGAATTCACGCCATTACGTTGCTCTCCATACAAGAAAATAAGATTTTTCAACTAATTAACTCTAAAGGACTCTCAAACTCTTCTCATTCTCACATTGATGAACAATTTCAAAGGTGTTTCTAAAAGGGGAAATTTAAGATAGGAATTGTAATATTCTATATAAAAACAATAAATTTAGTCAATACATGATTCCCTGTATTTTTAGGATCAATTTCAATATTCTCCTGCATTGAAGACCCAAGCCATTGTTTTTTATTTGAGCTGGTCATCGGACTGGTTTCATTCAAATAAACACCGTCAACTTGAATGAACAAGTTCTCTAGTAGGTACGTTTGAGGTGCCGTTTGATGGGGAAATTGGTCAATTTTCCAGGTGTTTTTCTCTAACATTCCTCCAATACCCCCCATGCTATAATCCCTTTCCGTTGAAAGGGATTTCATGCTTAAGAACTTCGTAAAATTATTCAGTGGCGACCCCACAAAGAAGACCGTAGATCAATATCGCCCGCTCGTGGAGCAGGTCAATGCTCTGGAGGTGCAGTTTGCGCCTCTGAGCGATGATGCCTTGCGCGCCAAGACAGGTGAATTTAAAAAACGCATCGTCGAACTTATTGGTAACGTGGAAGGATTGGACGATAAAGAGCGTATCAAAGCCGAGCAAAATGCACTTGAAGAGATCATGCCTGAAGCCTTCGCGGCAGTGCGTGAAGCCTCCAAACGGACAATTGGCTTACGTCACTATGATGTGCAGATCATCGGTGGTGCTGCCCTGCACAGTGGTTCCATCGCGGAAATGCGCACTGGTGAAGGCAAGACACTCGTCGCCACCATGCCTGTGTATCTCAATGCCCTGCTTGGACGCGGCGTTCACCTCATTACTGTCAATGATTACCTGGCGCGGCGTGATGCACGTTGGATGGCACCCATTTATCATGCACTCGGCTTGACCGTGGGTGTGCTGCAAATGGCAGCCGCCACCGAAAACGGTAAAAAAGCCTTCATCGTGGATTTTGAGCGCGACGCTCCACAGGAAGACCAACGTCACATGCGCCTTGTGGACCGGGTCGAAGCCTATCGTGCTGACGTGACCTTTGGTACCAACTCGGAGTTCGGCTTCGATTACCTGCGCGACAACATGGCGATGAAATTGGAAAACCGCGTCCAGCGCGGACATTACTTTGCCATGGTCGATGAAGTGGACAATGTCCTCATCGACGAAGCGCGTACACCGCTCATTATTTCCGGTCCCGCCTCTGGTGATTTGGAATGGTACGGGCGTATGGCACAGATCGTCAAACAGCTCAAACCTGAAGATTACGAGATGGACGAAAAGTCCCGCTCGATCAACCTGACCGAGATCGGTATGAGCAGAGTCGAGTCTTTGCTTGGTATTCAATTGCTCGATCCCGACCGCCCCGAAGACCTCAACCCCGAGCAGGCGCGTCTCATGGGGTACTTGCAGCAATCTCTGCGTGCGCAATTCCTTTTCATTCGTAATAAAGATTATCTTGTACAAGGCGGCAAAGTCATCATCGTGGATGAGTCCACGGGCCGTCTCATGCCCGGACGGCGTTGGAGCGATGGTCTTCATCAAGCTGTGGAAGCCAAAGAAGGCGTGAAGGTCGAGCCGGAATCGGTCACATACGCCACAGTCACATTGCAGAACTACTATCGCATGTATCAAAAGCTGGCAGGCATGACCGGTACTGCGTTGACCGAAGCCGAAGAGTTCAACAAAATCTACAAACTTGAAGTAGCACCCATCTCGCCCAACCTTGAATATCTCTCTTACGGCAAGAACGCTACGCTCACCGAGATCAAGGCAAAGGACGAGGATGGCTATACTTTTTCCTACTTTGCCAAAGTTGGCGATACTGCACCGCTCTTCTATCGCCGCAAAGATTATCCCGATGTCATCTATCGCACGGTGGAAGCCAAGTTACGCGCCATTGTGCAGGAGATCGTTCGTTTCAACGCTATGGGACGTCCCCTGCTTGTGGGTACAACCTCTGTTGAATCATCGGAACGCCTTTCGAATCGACTCAAGGCAGAATCTGTCCGCCGGTTGATGCAATACCTGCTGGTGCGTGATTATTACATCCGCGCCAACAATATTGAAGAAGATGGGCGCCTCATTGCGGACCTCGTACCTTTCAACGAAGCAATTGACAAGATCACCCCCGACGCCTTGCGCGCCTTCATTAAACCCCATGGTTTGAATAACATCAGCCTCGATGATGATGCAAACCTCAATGCCTTGCTTGATATCCTGCGCTTACCCGCTGATACCAAGGAACGCTTGAAGAAGATCTTCCAGGGTGGGGTTGTGCATCAGGTTTTGAATGCCCGCCGACATACGGAAGAGTCGCAGATCATTGCTGGCGCAGGTGCTTTCGGCGCTGTGACCATCGCCACCAATATGGCAGGCCGCGGTGTGGACATTAAACTCGGCGGCGAGTTGGCTGAAGAGGTTATTTCGGCGGTCAATCGTGTGTTAGGCAAAGCCGGGTTAAAAGACCCGTTCGATATGACCCACGACGAACGCCGCGCAGCATTGAAAAAGATCGACCCATCGAACTACGGTTTGTACGAAGCTGAAGTGAAGAACTTCCTTCAGTATTTTGAAGATATGGAACGCGTGAAGGAATTGGGCGGTCTGCACGTGATCGGCTCGGAACGTCACGAAGCTCGCCGCATCGACAACCAGTTGCGAGGTCGTGCTGCCCGCCAGGGTGACCCGGGCTCTTCCCGCTTCTACCTCTCTCTGCAGGATGATTTGATGCGCGTCCAAGGCGGGGCACAGGTCAGTGCTTTGATGGAACGCCTCAAAGTGGACGATACGCTCCCGCTTGAAGCGCGGCTTGTTGCGAGTGTGATCGAACAATCTCAGCACCGCATCGAAGGCGCAAACTTTGACGTCCGCAAGCATTTGCTGGAATATGATGATGTGTTGAATACGCAACGTCAGCAGATCTACTTGCAACGCGACAAGATCTTCGTAAAGGAAGACCTGAGCGGCGATGTAGCAGAAATGCTTGACAATGAAGTGACCAAACGCGTGGAAGTCGGTATGGCAGACGAAGAAGGTCCATGGCGATTGCTGGCGTGGTTGGACCAGGTTCAACCTGCATTCGATTCAAAGAACGGTCTGTTCCCGTCTTATGGATTCAAACTTCTGCTCAACGAACTTAATCCTTCCGACATGCGAAGTTCAACCTTGGATCTCGTTGCCAAATCCATCGAAGCCGAATATGCCCATGCCATGCGTGCCATCGAGACGATGATCGAAAAGACGGGTGAATCTCTCGAAACACAAATCTCCGAACGTGAAGATACGTTGGATGCTTTCTTTCAAACTCTGGGTGACCGTGAAGACGCACCCAAAGCCCAAAAGTTGGTGGAAGAGATCAACAGCCTGGCGCGTTTGGCGATCCGCCCGAGCAATGACTTGCTCAAGAAACTGACAGACGACCCTGAAGATGCCAAGGAAGACATTCAGGAAATGATCGCCAGTCAATTGACCATTATCAGCGCGACTCGCGTGATCGGTGCGATCCAGAATCGTGTGGGTGAACAGATCCAGTGGCAAAATCCGCTTCCGTCCGATTGGGATGAACTCTCTGATGTTCTGCTGCACACCTCTCGGGAAGCGTTTGAGAAAAAACGTGAACGTTTAAGCGCGCAGATCGCCCGCGATATTGATGTACTTCTACAGCGTGAAGATGTCTCAACCGAATCGGGCAGACTGCGTTTATTGATCACCCTTTCACAAGGAACCCGCACTGCCTTCGACCAGCGCACCCACAAGCAGATCAAACAGGTCTTTACGCGGTTTGCTTATGCTTTCCGTGCCGCGCAATTATTGGATGGTCGTGAAGCTGAAGATATTGCAGATGATGTGATGAATCACCTTGAAGCGGCGGAAGAAGCTTTGCGTGAGACGTGGGGGCAGAGCGAGTTCATGCGCTTGAGCCAGAACGCCACCAAACTTGCGGACTTTGGACCAGCGGCGCGTATCGCTTTCGGGGAGGCGAGGCTCAATGACGCTCCATCAAGCCTGAGTGAGACTGAGGTGGCGCAGCTTTCCTCCGCATTGGGTAAATATGTCTTGAATGAAGTCCATCGCCAGTTACTCTTGGGCGCGTTCAGTGAACTGTGGGTCGAATATCTCACAAAGGTTGAAGCCTTAAGAGTTTCGATAGGTCTTGAGGCTTACGCCCAACGTGACCCGCTGGTACAATACAAACGCAGTGCATCAGAGATGTTCCAGCAGCTGCTCGAAGATGTGCGCGGACTTGTGATCGGACGCGCGTTTGCGGCACGACCGCGACGAGTGGAGATCACACCCATCGAGACCACAGAGACGGCATCAACACCGAGCGAAACTTCGGTGCAAATTGGCGGTGAAAAGAAGAAGAGGCGCCGCCGCTCGTAAAGGAAGAGTTTGGCAGACGATACAACTCCCTTCAATAAATATCTCGCCCTTCCAAAGGTGGAACTTCACCGCCATTTGGAAGGGTCTTTGCGTCTATCGACCATGCTGGATATTGCACGCAAGCATGGGGTGACGGTTCCTGTCTCAATGCTGAATCTGAGCGGGCTGGTACAAGTGCAAGACCAGGATCCTATGACCTTCTCGAACTTCCTCGAAAAGTTCAAGACCTTGCGTTTGTTCTACCGTTCGCCGGATGTGATCCATCGTGTTACTCGTGAAGCAGTGGAAGATGCCGCGATGGATAACGTTCGCTATATGGAACTGCGCTTCACACCTGTAGCATTAAGCCGTGCCGAAGGCTTCCCGCTCCATGATGTGATGGATTGGGTTGCTGAAAGCGCACAAAAGGCTGCAAAAGATTACGGTATAAAGATCGGGTTGATCGCGTCGGTGAATCGACATGAAAGCCCGGAACTTGCCGAACAAGTGGCATGGCTGGCCGTGGAACATATAAAGAATGGCATGATCGGCATGGACCTGGCTGGTAACGAAGCGGAGTTCAAGTCTGCCCCGTTCCATGACATTTTCAAGGAAGCAAAACAATCTGGACTGCATATCACCATCCATGCTGGTGAATGGGGACCCGCAGAAAATATTCGCGATGCCATCGAACATGTTGGCGCAGAGCGTATTGGTCATGGCGTGCGGGTGTTGGAAGATGAAGCTGTGGCGGCGTTGGCAAAAGAACGCGAAGTGACGTTCGAAGTCTGTGTCACCAGCAATTTCCAATCGGGCGTGGTCAATGATGTAGAGAACCATCCTTTGCCGCGCATGATCGAAAAAGGGCTCAAGGTCACGGTCAATACAGATGACCCAAGCGTTTCGCGCATCACACTCTCGAATGAATTTCAGCTGGTTCACGAAAAGTTGAATATTTCAATGGATGCGCTAAAACAGTCTGTGATCCTTTCGGCGGAATCATCTTTCCTGCCGGATGCCGAAAAAGCGGATTTGGTCAACACCCTCAAGGAAGAATTGAACCGGTAGGATAGTCCATTTAATCATGGCGTGGTTTTGGAAAAACACTTCCATACATGCCCCTGAATTAGTATAATTCGGGTCTGAAATTCACCAAGTAACCCCCACCACATTAGCAAGAGGATATCAAAGGCGCTCCTTTGTGTTCTCACCTGCACTTGCATACAGGTGCAAGTGTTGCAGGCTTGTGGTGTGACCCCTTTCCCTTTCAAAGGATCGGGATAAATCACACTCCAAAGGAGACACACTATGAACGATCTATTTAAGTCCCGTGACGTATTGACCGTGGGCAAGAAGAAATACGTCTACTTCCGGCTCGACGCGCTCGAAAAAGCCGGGCTGACCAAACTCAGCAAACTCCCCTATTCCATTCGTATCGTGCTCGAAGCGGCGCTGCGTCAGTGCAATGACCGCGA
>JBEBCV010000251.1:0-2716 GCA_041157505.1 Chloroflexota bacterium
CGAATCTGTGTCGTCGAAGTCGAGGGGCAGAGAGTGCTCCAGCCTTCGTGCATCGTCAAAGCAGGCGCCAACATGAAGGTCCAGACCCGAAGCGAGAAGGTCATCCGTGCGCGCAAAACCATTCTCGAAATGCTCGCCTCCACTATGGATCTGTCTGATGCGCCTGAGATCCTCACCATGATGGACGAATACGGTGCAAACCACGAACGCTTCCCCGATGCAGTACGCCGTGAGTCGGATGTCAAAGATGACAACCCAATGTACATCCGCGATTATTCGAAATGTTTGTTGTGCTGGCGCTGTGTGCAAGTCTGCGCGGACGATGCTCAATATACCTATGCCATCAATTTTGATGGACGCGGCTTTGAAACACAGATCGGCACTTTCTTTGAAAAACCCATTCCTGAAACGACTTGTGTAATGTGTGGTCAGTGTGTGGGCGTGTGCCCGACAGGCGCTTTGAAACCCAAACGTGAGTATATGCTGGAGCAAGGCAAAACACCTGCTGAAATCAGCGTAATGAATACTGGTAGAAAACAAAGGAAGGCGAAGAAATGATCAAAGCAGATCGTGTTGTTACTTCAACCTGTCCCTATTGTGGCGTAGGCTGCACCTTGCAACTGCACGTCAAGGATGATTTTATTTTCAAGGTCACTACGCCGTTCGATTCTCCAGTTAATCAAGGTAATTTATGCGTAAAGGGACGTTTTGGTTATGACTATATATATCATCCCAAACGCATCACCACGCCTTTGATCCGCAAAACCAAACAGGAACCTGGCAAACGTACGCAAGCCTTTGACCTCTCTGAATGGCGTGAAGCTACATGGGATGAAGCCTTGGATTACGTTGCCGATAACCTTGTCCGCATCTACCAGCGTGACGGGTCAGATGCGATGGCGGTCTATTGCTGTGCCAAAGCCACAAATGAAGACAACTATCTTTTACAGAAGATGTACCGTGCATTGTTCCGTACCAATAATGTGGACCATTGCACGCGCTTGTGTCATGCCGGTTCAGTAGTGGCGTTGCAGCAAGCGGTCGGTTCATCCGCGATGAGCAACACCGCCAGTCAAGTCATTATGAATGACGTCTTCATTGTGACCGGCTCGAACACCTCCGAGAATCATCCGATCATTGCCTTGCAAATGAAAGAAGCCGTGCAAAAGCATGGCGCGAAGATGATCGTCGTAGACCCGCGCCGCATTGACCTTGTCGACATGGCAGAAATGTGGCTGCCTCTCAAGCCCGGTACGAATGTGCCTGTCTTCTCGGCAATGGCACATGTCATAGTGAAAGAAGATTTGGTTAATTGGGAATTTGTCAAAAACCGTACTGAAGGTTTTGATGAGTTCCTTGAATCGCTTGAAAAATTCACGCCTGAATATGCTGAAGAACTTTCTGGTGTCCCAGCCGAGGATATTCGAAAAGCGGCACGCATGTATGCCAAGGCGAAAAATGGGGCGATTTATTGGGGTATGGGTATTTCGCAGTTGTCGCATGGAACCGCCTCAGCACTTGCCCTCATTCATTTGGCGTTTCTCACAGGTCATGTTGGGCGTGATGGTACTGGGTTAAATCCCTTGCGTGGACAGAATAATGTGCAAGGCGCGAGCGATATGGGTTCCATGCCGTTCCACTATCCCGGCTATATGCGCGTGGATAACCCTGATAATCGTACCAAGTGGGAAAAGGCTTGGAACATAGAGGAAGGTGGCTTGAGCCTCAAGTTGGGGCTTACAACCACTGAGATTCTTTCCAATGCTCATGAGGGTGGCATTCGAGCGCTGTACATCATGGGTGAGAATCCAATGATGTCTGAACCGAATCTTAACGTTACACGTCACCACATGGAACAATTGGAATTCCTCGTTGCCCAAGATATTTTCATCAACGAAAGTGCCGCATTCGCAGATGTATTTTTGCCTGCAGTTCCCTTCGCTGAAAAAGATGGCACGTTTTCAAATACGGATAGACGGGTGCAACGAGTCCGCGCCGCGCACCCTCCACGAGGGAATTCTCGACCCGATTGGCAGATCATTTGTGACGTAGCCAAACGCATCGAATCGCGCCTTGGCCTGCCCACTGCGAAATGGGATTATTCCAACCCCGAAGAGATCCTACGTGAAATGGGAAGCGTGAACCCTGATTATGCGGGTATCACCTATGACCGCATTGACAAAGTCGGTTTGATCTATCCGGTTCCGCATATGGACCACCCTGGCACTCCAACTTTATTTAAAGAGTCTTTCCCGCGTGGTAGAGGAAAATTCCATACGTTAGATTATGTCCCGGTGCGTGAGCAGGTAGACGATGAATATCCCTTTATCCTCACAACGGGACGCCTGCTTGAACATTGGCATGGCGGCTCGATGACTCGCAACTCCGCCTTGAACGAAATCTATCCTGAAGCCCGTGTGGAGATCCACCCAGCTGATGCCGAAATTCACGGTATTCGAAACGGCGACCCGGTCAAGGTCCAGAGTCGACGCGGTGAGATTGTTGTTCGTGCCACAGTGACGGAGAAGACCACCGTGGGCGTAGTCTTCCTGCCCTGGCACTTCCACGAAGCCGCTGCCAATTTATTGACGAACGACGCGCTCGACCCACAGGCTAAGATCCCTGAATTCAAAGCTTGTGCGGTGCAGGTCTTCCCGGCGAGGGAAAGTGACCTGCCAAATCCTGAAGTGGTTTTGGATCGAGGTAGATACTAAAA
>JBEBCV010000252.1:0-5456 GCA_041157505.1 Chloroflexota bacterium
TGGGGGTGAGGGTGGCGCCTTGATGTTTGTGATACTCCACAAGTGCAGGTTTTTCTGCAGCAAGTTTTTGGATCATGCCCGTCACGGAAGCAGGTTTGATATCCAACTCACGCGCAAGGTCGTTGGTGCTGGCGGGGAGTCCACACTCAGTCAGTTCGTAAATGCGTTTGAGATAGTCTTGTGTGGAGCGGGTCATCGTCTTTGGCATGATGGTTCCTGTTTGTTAAAATTTAGCCTTGCCTAAATTATTTTATTTGAAATCCTAAAAAGTGTCAAGGAATCTGGGGCTTGACTCTTGGAGGGGAAGTTTGTAAAATGACTTTGTTAGTACAGTGAATTTACAAAGTATTGCATGTGGTTCTAAAACTCTGCGTGTAGACAATTAGGTGAGAATCCATGAAAAAAGCAACGCATCAGCAAACCAAGCAGCACAATCGTGATCTCGTACTACGGACCATCTTTGCAAATGAGTCCATTAGCCGTGCGGAAGTAGCGCGTGTAACCAATCTGACGCGCACAACCGTTTCGGATGTTGTTAATGGTTTGCTGGAAGAAGGTTTGGCGCAGGAAATTGGTAAAGGCGAATCCATTGGCGGAAAGACGCCGATCTTGCTCAGTGTTGTAGCAGATTCGCGGTACCTGATCGGTTTGAATCTCGCGCAGGATAAATTCATCGGCGCGATCGTAAATTTACGCGGGGAAATCAAAGAGATGGTGGAAGTGCACGTTCATGACGAAGACGGCAAGAACGCCCTCGACCTTGTTTATCAGATCATTGATCAATTAATGAAGAAACGTATCAAGCCGATCGTTGGGATTGGGGTTGGTGCGCCCGGTTTGGTCAACACCCGTGAAGGCGTGGTGGTGAACGCTGTCAATTTGGATTGGCAGGATCTGCCTCTGGGTCAATTGCTTGAGAAGAAATACAAGATCCCTGTTTCCATTTTGAATGACAGCCAGGCGACCGCCATTGGCGAATTTGTTTATGGCGGCGAGCACACCAATGACGAGAACTTGATCGTGGTCAACGTCAAACATGGTATCGGCTCAGGCATCCTGGTCAATGGACGTTTATTCCAGGGCGATGGGGGCGGGGCGGGGGAAATTGGTCATGTGGTGGTGCAGGAAAATGGCGAGTTATGCCGCTGTGGAAAACACGGCTGTCTTGAAACCATTTCCAGCGCACGCGCTGTGCTTCGACAGTTGAATCTCAAATCTCTGGATGAAGCAAAAGCCGCCTTTGATTCTGGCGACGCGAACGCTCAACGTGTGATCAAGAACACGGCACATTATTTAGGCATCTCTCTCGCAAACCTGATCGGCATTTTGAACATCCAAAAAATCATCGTCACCGGCGATATGACCCGCTTTGGCTCGGCATGGATGGACGAGGTCAACACCTCCATGCGCAATGCGGCGCTGGAACGCCTCTCTGAAAATACGAAGCTTGAATTGGGCACGCTCGATTATCGCGCCTGCATCCTCGGCGCGTCTGCCTTCCTGCTGCTCGATGATTATTCCCTTTTATTCCAACAGGAAAATTGATAGATGAAATTGGTCGAACCTAAAGTCAAACCGCCACTGGACGAATCGTTTCGTCCTGCCGTGCTTGCCAATCGTGCTTTCCTAAAAGACGCCGAAGCCAATGGTGTTCCTTTGGTGATCGGTCTCCAACGCGGCGAGGAATTTACTCGCTTCGTAACCAAGGTCCTCAGCGCTTCGGATGATGCTAAACAATACGCCGAACGCATAATCAAGTTTTTACTCTGGCAGCGCGGTGGGCATGCCGTCTATGTTGGCGGTCCGCGTGAGATCGGTGAACACATTCGCTCTGTTTATTCGGCGAGTGGCGATCAAAAATTCGATTTTCACTTTATGGGTAACCAAGTCTACGAAAAAGAGTTCGAGGTAATCATTTGTGCAGCGGATGAAGTGCCCGCCTTACGCGAGACCGGAAAACTGCTCGGACGCAATTTGAACGGTTGCCGCATCGGGTTTGACCTCGGCGCCTCCGACCGCAAAGTGAGTGCAGTGGTAGATGGACAAGCGATCTACAGCGAAGAAGTCATCTGGGAGCCGCGCAAGAACAATGACCCTGACTACCACTTCCGCGAAGTGATGACTGCTTTGAAAACGGCTGCAGGGAAGATGCCGCGCGTGGACGCCATTGGTGGCAGTTCCGCAGGTATCTATGTGGACAACCGTCCGATGGTGGCGTCGTTGTTCCGCGGTATCCCGCAGGAAAAATTTGGCGATATCAAAAATATGTTCCTGCGCATCCGCGAAGAGATGGGTGTGCCGTTGGAAGTCATCAACGATGGTGATGTAACCGCGCTGGCTGGATCAATGTCTATTGAAGATAACGGCATCTTGGGCATCGCGCTCGGCTCTAGTGAAGCAGCTGGGTATGTCAATATGGAAGGTCACATCATGGGCTGGCTCAATGAGTTGGCGTTCGCGCCGATTGACTATAGCTCAACTGCACCCGTGGAAGAATGGTCTGGTGATAAAGGCTGTGGCGCTTCGTATTTTTCACAGCAGTGTGTTTTTCGCTTGGCGCCGAAAGCGGGAATTGAAGTCCCTGCTGATGTGACCGATGCTGAGAAGCTCAAGTTCGTGCAGAAGAAATTGGAAGCCGGAGAAGACGGCGCGACCAAAATTTGGCAGAGCATGGGCATTTATCTCGGTTATGGCATTGCTCACTATGCTGAGTTCTATGACATCAAACACGTTTTGATCTTGGGACGCTGTACCTCTGGGCGCGGCGGTGACTTGTTGATCGAAGGCGCGAAGAAAGTGTTCGAAGCCGAATTCCCTGAATTGTTGAAAAGAATCGAACTGCACCTGCCAGATGAGAAGATCCGCCGGGTGGGGCAGTCCGTGGCGGCGGCGAGTTTGCCGGTGGTTGAATAATTCGTCATTGCGAGGAGGGCGCTCTTCCCGACGAAGCAATCTCAGAATTGAGTGAGAGATTGCTTCGGGCGAAGAACAAGAACGCCCTCGCAATGACGAGAAGGAAAATAAATGAAGTTTCATCTCAATACAGCAGAAGTTTATATCCCTGATAACCAGCCGACCGAACAGGCTCTTTCACGAACAACACACCTTTGTCTCGCCGCGCATCAAGATGACATTGAAATTATGGCGGCACAGCCGATCATTGAATGTTTTCAGCAGAAGGATAAGTGGTTCACTGGCGTGGTTGTGACGGATGGACGGGGTTCTCCGCGCAATAGTATTTACGAGAACTATAGCGATGATGAGATGCGTTTGGTCCGCTTTAAGGAGCAGCGCAAGGCGGCGATGGTGGGTGAGTTTGCCGCTCAGATCATGTTGGATATTCCCAGCAAGGTCATCAAGGATGCAGCTCGCACAGAACCCGTGGACGATATTTTGGCAATTCTGCGTGCCGCGAAGCCGAAGGTGGTTTACACCCACAACCTGGCAGACAAGCACGATACGCATGTGGGTGTCGCTCTCAGGGTAATTGAAGCTCTCAGAAAGCTGAGCCCGGCTGAACGTCCCGAAAGAATCGTGGGGTGTGAAGTCTGGCGTGCGTTGGATTGGATGGTCGACTCCGATAAGGTCACCATGGACTTGTCACGTCACGAAAATCTTCAGTTCGCTTTATTGGGTGTGTTCGACTCGCAGATCGTGGGCGGTAAACGCTACGACCTCGCTTCAATGGGACGCCGCCGTGCAAATGCCACGTATTTCGAATCGCATGGTGTGGACGACTCGCAAGGACTTTCTTATGGCGTTGACATGACGGCTTTGATGAATGATCCCAGCCTCGACCCTGCCAAATTCATCGGCGAGTTCATGCAGCGATTTATGGACGATGTCAATCAACGAATTCACAGGATGAGTTAGTCCTGTCCATTCGGTATGAAAGGAGCGTGAGAGAAGCAAAAACGCTTATTCAGAACGATCGATTGAAAAATTATTTTCAAGTTAAACACACAAGGAGAAGGAAGATGCAAAAGAAACTGTTCGCTCTGTTATCGCTGTTGGTGCTCGCCAGCCTCGTTTTGGCTGCTTGCGGAACACCTGCTGCGACCGAAGCTCCCGCCGCTGCTACTGAAGAAGCTGCCGCTACGGAAGCCCCCGCTGCCACCGAAGCCGCTGCTTCTGGTGAAGGCACTACCCTTAAGATTTACCTGCTCGATTACACCCCCGATACCATTGCCTGGTTGAAGGAAGAAATCAACCCTGCCTTCGAAGCCGCTCACCCCGGTGTGACCGTTGAGATCACCGAAGGTTCCTGGTCTGGTTGGGACACCACCTTCAGTGGCTTCTTTGCCGCTGGCGAAGGTCCCGATATCATCAACCTCGGTTCCGAAATGAACACTCTCTATGGTGAGAACCTCGCTGACATGGAAGCTTATCTCGGCGAAGGCGCTTGGGATGAAATCTCCAACTTCGGTCCTGCGCTCGAAAACGCCAAGTACGATGGCTCTCTGCGCGGTTTGCCGATCTTCACCGCTCCCCGCTACGTATTCTGCCGCACCGACTTGATGGAAGCCGCTGGCTGGACCACTGGCACTCCTCAGAACTTTGCGGACTGGAAAGAATTCGCCTCCACCGCCTCCGTGATTGATCCTGCTACCAATTCTTTGACTCAGCAGGCGCTTGTTCCCGTTGACGCCGGCTCCATGGCGGACTGGCAGTGGTGGTTGCTCGTGTTCTACTCTCTCGGTGGACAGCTCTACAAAGAAGATGGCACCCCCAACTTCGACTCCCCCGAAGCCTTGGCTGCAACTCAGTTCCTGCTCGATATGCGCCAGGCAACCTACGGCGAAGCTGTGAACGCTGTCGGCGCTCTCCCCGCTGGTCAGGGTTCCGTCATCGACGTGGATGATGCCACTGGTAAGGATAATGGCGCTGTGTGTCTCGCTCACTCCGGTTGGGCTGCTCCTGCTTTCGACCGCCCCACCTGGGACAAGATCTCCATCGAACCGTTCTACGGCGATCCTGAGAACTTCCCCAACAGCAAGCCCGTTGTGCTCGCTTTCAATGACTGGCTCGCCGTGCCCGAATACAGCCAGAACAAAGAACTTGCTGCTGAATGGCTCAAACTTGCTTTCAGCAAGGAAGGCAACAACAAGTGGAATGAGACCATGGGCTTGATCCCTGCCCGCAACGACTCGCAGTACGGCTACGTGACCGAATCTGCCCAGCTCCAGCGCGAAGCGGAATTGGCTTCCCAGTACGGTGTCGGCTTCGCTGGCATCAAGGAAGCTGCCAAGCTCTCCACCATCATGCAAGATGCGCTCGGCAAGTTGATCACCGAAGAACTTACCGTTGAAGAAGTCAACGCGAAGATCCAGGAAGAATACATCGCCGCGCTCGGTCAGTAACCTTTTGAACGTCCGTTGGGCAGGGGAGTTTCCCCTGCCCAACGCTTTGATTTTTGCTAGAATGAATTAAAGGAGATGCCCATGCCTGAAAATCCA
>JBEBCV010000253.1:0-5108 GCA_041157505.1 Chloroflexota bacterium
TCTACAATTATGAAAGGATACAATTGAAATCAAGACAGACACCTTTTGAAATCAGGTGCCTGTCTCTATAACCACTTCGGGGCTTTCTTTTCGTGTCTTGCTTTACGGGTTCAGTTCAAAATCTGGAGACCTTTTTTATTATGTGACTTATTCCTCGCGCCAGTACTCTCCCCCGCCGCCTTCACGCATCATCAATTTTGCCCCTACCAGTTCACGACGCAGGGAGGCAGTATCTTCATGATAAACGCTCAAAATCTCGTTGACTTGTTTCTCGCTATAGAGCTTACCGACCTTGAAGGCTTTGACCACGTGCCGCAGAACGGCATCCAGTTTTTTGCGCTGGGCAGGGATGGTCTTAAGACTGCCATCTTTGCGGGTGTAGTCATTGACAACCTTGCGGTCATAGGCGTCCACATCCACATCGGCAACGGAGGCGGTCATATCCTCTTGCGAGAACAGACTGCGTGACCTTTCCTCCAACGCTTTTTTGTCAAGCTGATAAACGTTGTAATAACTTTCCGTTTTCGCGCTGACCAACCCGACTTTTGCAAGCTTGGAGAGATGATGAGAGACTGTGGAGGCTTTCAAATCCAACAGGGCGGCGAGTTCTTCCACGCTATATGGTTGTTGTGCCAACAGCCCAATGATCTTGAGACGGTTCGCATCCGAGAGAACCTTGAAAAAGGCTACCAGTTCTTCGCTCATGTTACGCCTCACGGATTCTGGCATTGAGGTTATAGCCGTTCTCAACCGGTTGGAGCTTTTCCAGCCAGATCATTTCTAGTAGAGTTAACTCATCTTGAAGATTGAAATTTGGGTCTTCTTTCATTTTCACTTCTTCAAGTACTTCAAAGACAAATGTGTTTTGGACCAATTCATTCCAATCAGCTTGAAGGGTTTTATTGGTATGGCTTCCGATCTTGAGCATGAACTTATGGCGGTTCAGGGGTCCTTCAAGGTTTAAGCTGCTGCCCAAGAGCATTTTGCCATTCGCCATATTCTTTACCTGATAAATCCCGGCTGGCTTTACGCGCTCTACATATTCACGATTGAGTTCTTTTCTCGTTTTTGCTTTAACTTCCATTTCGTACTCTCCAGTATTTTGAACCGTCAGCTTCACGGGCGAGCATACCAGCATCGATCAAGTCGCGCCGCAGACCGGCAGTGTCTTCATTGAAGCGTTTGATGATGGTATTGACCTCGCGTTCGGTATAGATCCGGTCAAACTCAAAATTCTGGATCAGGTAATCCAAAATAGGTTGGAGCTTTTTCTGCTCTGGAACCTGACGGATGGTGCCATCGGCATTGAGGTAGTCACGCAAGATCTTTTTCGACGCGGCATCCAGGTTTTCTGGCGGGACAAATTTATTACCACCAGCAACCAATTTTTCTTTTCCAAGCGTGGCAAGCTTGTCATTGTTCAGCGTGAAAACGCCTTCAATTTGAGTTACAACACCAACAAATTCAAGGAATCCAAGATGGGTGAGCGAGTCTTTTGGAGAGATATTCAACTGTTCCGCTATTTCCTTGCGTGTGGCATTTCCCTGCGAAAGCAGACCAATGATCCGCAATCGGTCCGGGTCCGATAGGGCTTTGACATAATCGAGCATTTCGTTCATATTTCACTTCCGTAGATTTATTTCGATGATTATCGAATCAGATTTTAGAAGCAATTCTGAGATTTGTCAAGGGAAAAGTCACTATCCAAAGAACTACGGGGTTCACAAAGCACATCTCTGTGAACCCCGTAGTTAGCAGGTCAGTCTTGCAGCACGCCCTATTCTTAATTCAACACTTCAATGTTCGGTTCAAGCGGAATACGGTTGATCAAATCAACAAAGTCTGCCTGGGTGACTTCAGATTGAGGCTTGTCCATCAAAGCTAACAACGTTGCTTCCATTACGTTCGTGCCGAAACTTCTCCCCTCCAAACGAGGTGTGACGGTGACCAGGATATGCAGATTACGCTGGCGAAGTTCTTCCACGTTCTTCGAGGTAGTCGTGTTCGTGACGATGATCTTGCCGGTCAAATCATCTGGCATGTATTGGCGGATCTGCAAAAAATCACCAGCAATGACCTGAGATCGCTCATAATATTTTCTCCACTTATTTTGCGGGGGCTTGTCCTGCTCGGAACCAAGCGGATACAACCATGCAAATGGAACTTGAGTAACCACAGGCAATAACATCGAAGCAACTATTCGCGCGGCACTCAGTGAACGCATGGGAATGGGCAGCCCAAGCGCAAACATAAAATCTCCAAAAGTCACGTCCAAGCCAGCATCGACCATGGCTTTGCCCATGCTGTAACGTTCCACAACGGTGGTCTTCAACGCGGGCAGCCCTTTGAGCGAGCGTCCTTCTTTTTCATTCAAATATTTTTCAAGGTATTCAAACGCGCGCTTTTCCAAAATCCCTTTTACGCCATTTCCGTCGCCAAACTTGCTGACCTTCACTGCATTTCGCAGCCGTTTCACATCACGGAAATAATATCGTTTCTTCTCAACTTCCAAAAAGAATTCCACCCCGCCTGCCCCAAATGCATCAACCTTGCCATCCAACTCCTTGTATAACTCAATCGCTTTTTGAAAATCGCCGTTCGTGCCCCGCCTTGATATCTCACATTCCTGCCCTAAAAACGTATGACGCGTGGTGTGGTCACGCGCCGACGAACCCACACTGATGGATACAATCCGTTTCACCTGCCGCCTCCGTATGAATGAGATGTCTGATTGTACGACCATCCGCTTCAGGCGTGGGAGAGGTTTGGTTCATCTGCCCAAGCCTGAGCGCAGCCCGAAGCGGATACTTCGAGTCGGTGTTATATTCGTTGGTATCTAATACCCATACTGGGTATAATCTTAACCATTACTCTACACAGAGGAGGTGCAAGTGGATCTCACAAAGCACGCTTTTTTCGAGGGGCAGATCGTTCCCTTGAGCGAGGCAAAGATCAACATTGCCACGCACGGATTTTTATATGGTACCGCTGTCTTTAGCGGAATGCGCGCTTATTGGAATGAAGAACGAAAAGGGCTGTTTCTATTTCGTCCGTATGATCATTTTCGCCGTTTGCTTGATTCTGCGCGAATGATGGCAATGGAAATTCCTTACGATGAAGAGGGACTGATACAACTCACCATCGACCTATTGAAAAAAGATAACTATCATCAGGATGTTTACTTACGCCCAACGATCTATAAAGCAGACATGGGAATCGGCGTCCGTTTACACAACCTGCGTGATGAACTCTCGATCTTCACCGCTCCCTACGAGCCTTATGTCAAAAATGATACGAACTCACACGTTACGATCTCATCGTGGCGGCGTGTGGATGACAATGCCATTCCGGCACGCAGCAAGGTAGCTGGCGCGTATGTCAACTCAGCATTGGTAAAGACCGATGCAAATCGTTCCGGGTTTGACGAAGCTTTGGTATTAACATCAGACGGGCATGTCTCTGAAGGTTCTGCCATGAATGTATTCATGGTACGCAATGGCACTCTTTACACCCCGCCGCTCACCGACAACATCCTGGAAGGGATCACGCGTCGCTCTGTGATCGAAGTGGCGCAAAAAGAATTGGGGTTGGAAGTAGTGGAACGCTCGATCGACCGCACAGAGATCTTGATCGCCGACGAAGTCTTTTTGACCGGCAGCGCCGCCCAGATCGTAGCCGTCACAATGATCGATTATCGTCCCGTTGGCAGTGGGGTAATGGGACCGATCACTTCAAAACTAAGAAGTATTTATGAAGATATCGTACGCGGCAGAAATTCAAAATATGGCAGTTGGAATGTGGAAGTGAAGTAAGACAAGGAAGACAAGCAAACTAGTATCAAAAAAGTCCGTTGCAGATCTGCAACGGACTTTCTCTTTCTTCTTTCTGAATTACGGATTCTTCTTGAACTTCACCAACACCAGGTTCTTTGTACAATCACCATAGGTGTTGATCGGAATATTATCGGAAAGAGGCAGACCTGCCTGATCAAGAATTTGAATGTTCAGCAAACCATCTGACCCGACCGGCACCGTACTAAGGAAGAACTCAAAGCCCGATTTTCCATAAGCAGGAGCAATACCGCTCACGGTCAATTCGTTCTTGGTCTTGCTGTTGTAGAAACCCGTCAAGCGAACGGCAATGCCAAGCATATCGGCATTGTTCGCATCGAGAATAGTCCCAGCAACGCCCTGCCAGTTACAAGCCGCTTCCGGGTGGATGATGGTGCTGTCGATGTACGTCACCGTGGCAGAGAAAGGTGCTTTGGGTGTTTTGGTGGGAGTGGGTGTAACAGATGGTGTGATGAGTGAAACCAACGTAGGGGAAGGTTCAAGCGTGAAAGTAGGAACCAAGGTTAGCGTAGGCGTCTCTGTTGGACCTGATGGAGTGGGCGTCCATGTGGCAGGCGGTTGGATCTGCGTAATGGTCGGGGTAGGAGGTTGATTGCGGGCTGGGTTCAACAAGTTGTATGACGCATTCGGAGTAATAAATACGGCAGCAAAATAAGCGCCCAAACACAATGTCACCAACAAAACCAGAATGCTCAGCATATCCCACATGTCGAGTCGGATGGGGGTCTTCGGCGGCGGAGGCGGGGTATCGTCGTAGTCGTATTTATATTTACTCATGAATTCACTCCAAAATATTCACACCTAGGGTGCAAAAACAATTTCACTTGTTTCACGTTGTTTGGCAAGCCATTGCTGCAAAGCAAGTTCCTGCATTGCAAGCAAGGCATCTGGTGAAAGATTGTGTTGGCCGCGTTCCACGGCTTTGAAGATGTGAAAACCAGCTTCAGTGGCAACGATGCCGCTCACCTCGCCCGTTTGCAAAGCAAAGACCGCTTCATCCGCTTTGGGATCCAATAAATATCCTTGCGGTACCCATCCCAACTCACCACCAGTAACCGGGTCGTAGCGTGCCGCCAACTCATTGAAATCGGTCCCTGCATTCAACTCTGTCAACGCCGATTGGGCATCTGCCTCATTATAGGTCAAAATCTGGCGCAGATGGATTTGCTCTGTAGAGGTTGGTACAGCCGCAATGATTTTGTCACGCATCCATGCTGCTTCAACAGAACGTTTCAATGCCAGACGGAAGGATGCATC
>JBEBCV010000254.1:0-9533 GCA_041157505.1 Chloroflexota bacterium
TCTACAATTATGAAAGGATACAATTGAAATCAAGACAGACACCTTTTGAAATCAGGTGCCTGTCTCTATAACCACTTCGGGGCTTTCTTTTCGTGTCTTGCTTTACGGGTTCAGTTCAAAACTCTTCAGGGCTTTTTTTCTAAAACAACCAATAGCCTTGTTGTGAATATGGCGGGGAAAATCTGTAAAAGCCTTTCGAGAGATTTTATAAATGGATAAACCTTTGTGGGATATAACTGTGGACCAGAATATCCACCTGATGCAGCATAGGCAAGTGCTGCAATTCGCTTAACTTCCACGATATTCCACTCTTCTAGTTGATCATGGAATAACTCGCTTGTGAATATCCGGGTGGCATTACCTTGTGCTGCGTAATAATCCATTTCATGGGGTGACCAATTTTCTGGTGCAAGCCAGGTAATATCTTTGGCTTTGCCAACGGGTTCAACATGCATCCATTCGTAGATGATTCGCCCAAGGAGTCCAAGCCCGGGTTCCATCATAATGAGCCGTCCACCTGGTTTTAGAACACGTAGAAATTCCTTTAAGGCATTTCCTGGGTAACGGAGATGATGGAAGACATCAACCATTAGCAAGTTAGAGATCGACTCGTCCTCAAAGGAAAGGCAATAAGCATTTTCTACAAGATCCAGCCAAGGATAGTGGAAGAGATCAGTCCGTAAGCAATCTGGCATGACCTCATGAATGGAACCCATACCGGATCCGAGTTCAAGATTCCTACCGGTAGTTTTGCTAAGACACCTCTGCATAGTGCTATAGAGGTCCGTATAGACCGTCTGCAATAAGGGTTTGCGATGCCAAAGCTCTTGGTTAACATCGATCAAGTCTTTATGTCGTTCAATTCCCATGTTTAATTAACCTTGATAAAATGCCCAATTTCGTATACGTTCCCAAAGAAAGAAGGGAATGCTTTCATGGCATGGACATGTTCTTTTGTAAATTCTTTGACAGCTGCTTCTCTTACCTCAATTTCTGTTGAAAAGTGATGCTCGCGGATGTTGTACCCTAATAAGCGGAACATGAAAACCATGAATGGTCGTTCCACGGGCACACCATATACGATTTGACCACCAGGTTTGAGCACCCGCTTAATTTCTTTGAATGCCTGAGCTAATTCACTTGGTTTGAGATGCTCAAGAATACTAATGAGTAGAACCGTGTCAAACTGATTGTCTTCGTAAGGCATGGCTAGAACATTGCCGTTGCGGAGGTCCGGATAAATATTGTGTGATGCAAATACTTCACTGACAACTTTGACATCGCAGGTCAGATCAAGCCCAAAGATCTTTTTGTATTTTTCACTAAGGTTGAGAAAAGTTAATCCACTTCCAAACCCAACCTCAAGGATGTTTTCACCGCCTCTGCATTGCTCCAGACAGAGTTCAACCCGGTGGCGATACATTCCTCCAAATATCGGCAAGTAATAGAAAATGACAGAGTAGATTTTTTCAACACCTTTATATTCTTTGTAAGGTAATAAGCGAAGGTGAGTTTTCATTTAAGTTCCTCTATTATACAAATTTGATACGACGGGCTGCAAATGCCACCATTCTGAGTAGTAGAACACCATGTTTCCACCTTGAGATGTTTGTAGTCCCATAAGTTCGTTCACGGTAACGGATAGGCAAGTCCATGATCTTTAGGTTAAGTTTTGCTGCACCAAATATCAGATCAAAATCTCCAAAAGGATCGAAATCTCCGAAATAGGAACGATTAGCTGCAATCTCTTCGTAATCTTTTCGCCAAAGGACCTTTGTTCCACACAGTGTATCTTTGATGGGTTGCCCAAGCAGCCACGAGAATGCCATACTGAAAAATTTATTGCCAAGGAAATTCAAAGTACGCATGGCTTCTTTTTCCATTGGGTAAACAAGTCTAACCCCATTGATGAATTCACCTTTTCCTGAGGCTATGGCTTCGTAGAAACGAGGCAGATCTTCCGGTGGGACAGTCAGATCGGCATCAAGGATCATGAGAATATCACCGGAGGCTTTTTCGAAGCCGAGGCGAATGGCATCAGCTTTGCCAATGCCTGTTTGACGGAAGAGCAGGCTTGAGGTCCCAGGATGAAGCGTCATTTCTTTTTCAATTGTTTCATAGGTTTTATCGCGGGAATGTCCCTCAACAAAGATCAACTCGGTCTTTGAACCCATCTGTGGAACCCGGTCGAAAATATTCTTGATGTTACCTTCTTCATTACGAGCGGCAACAACCACTGAAACACTTGGATTCTTAACTGGTTGTGGTGTAGGACGTGCAATCACAAAGTTGGAAAGTGAGAATTCACGAAAAGGCCAAAGACGAGCTAAATAACGATTGGCAAACCCCCCAAACGGTAGGGGCCACGTGATTTCATTTGATGTACGTATTGGTTCAAAGCCCGCCAGTTGAAGCAGATTATTCACATCTTCAAGGGTTAGCCAGTTCTGTGGAAGCATAGGTGCTGCCAAATTCAGGCTTTGTGTAATGTTGAGAGGAAGCTGCCAAAGGTGGCTGTAAAAATTAAGGAGGAGGCGGGTATGCGGCTCGCAAAGTCTCTTGACCTGTTCCAAAGCACGTTGAACATCCCATAGATCGTTGATAGTGTCAGATAAGATGATGATGTCGAACTTGCCTTCAAGACTTGAGAGGTCGTGAGCATCGAGATGATGATATTCAAGGTTTGGGTGAAGCTGTTTAGCGCGTGAGATCATCTCTACGGAAAAATCCACACCAACACCGCGTGAAGGTTGCAAGTCTGCCAGGAGGTTGCCCAACCCACAACCTATCTCTAGAATGCGCTGATTTGGAGAAACAAGGAATTTGTAGTATTCGGTTAAGCGCTTGTGGTACCAACCGCCCATACCGTGCCAAGTGTCACGTTTTTTTGCAACTTTATCCCAGTGGGATATGCGGTTTTTTTGGTATTCATTTCCAGCTTCGTCAAACAAGGGAGTAGAGTTCATGTCAATTAGCTTCTTTTGAAATGGTTTTTAGGATTGGCGAAAAATAAAAGAATTGAGCAAGCAGACCAAGGATTGCCAGGCTGAAGATAATGATTTGATATCGAATACGGATTTCGAGCGGATATTCGAGTGTGTACTGTCTTTGGTTTTCTTTTGGGTTGGTGTTGTCTGATGAAGAGAAGAACAAAACCTTTTCTCTGAGGATGTATCTTCCTCGCCCATATTCCGAGATTAGAGATTGACTTTCATGGGGTTGTACGAGCAATACATCGTTTTCGTACAAGTAGGCTGGTGCATCCCAGAATTTTGTGTCGCTATATTTATCTGTACCAATATTGTAAACATACATGAAACCTTCAGGGTTTCTTGCTTTCTCAACATCGATTTCTTGACGTTCCCAAACCAATGGGAAAACCCCAGTTGTATGTAATAGCAATAACACACCAGCGGCGATCAAAACCGTATTAACACCAGCGATTGGGATAATTCTGCTGGGAAGCTTCCAGAAGCGGGTGGATTTTATCAGAACAGACAAGAAGATGACCCACAAACCAAATTTAAGGATCAAACCTGCGTTTTTCTGAAATTGTGCAGAGATTGAACTTGTTTTGGCTTCAAACGTTCCTTCAGGAAGAAAATAATAACTTCCTAGCACAGGTTCACTTACACAAAGGGCTTGAATCCCTGATTGAGGGGTGGACTGTGTAACAAGAATGCCGCTCGTTTTGGGATTAAACTCGCTGTGACTTGTTGAAACTAGACGCACTAATGTGAGCGTACTTCCTGGGGATAATTCGCTCATCAACCGAATCGCCGCCCCATCAGCTAATTGCTCTGGACTGAAAAGTTTATTCATGAAGCGGGTTGATTGAATTGTAGGGATATATGTAAATTGAGCTTCGCTATTGATGGTCATGCTTGAGCCATCTGCAATGACAAAAGTAGTTTCGTTCTCCCCGGATTTGCAGTTTCCATCTGTCTCAACAGAAGGTGGGCTGCCCACTTGCCTTAGAAACACTGGAACAATAAAGCTAGCCATGAGGATTATGCTGCTTAATGAAATATGGAGGTTTACGTTATTCTCTTTCTCCAGCAACGAATTACTTTTGCCAAAAATAAACTCGGATAAAAGACCTCCGCTTGTGATAACAATGTATAAACTCATTGGGATTGTTGTTGCGAATGCACGCATGTTCGTCGAGTCGATCGGTGGGACAAGACCTACTGAAAGCATGATTCCTGCAAAAAATGCTAATGTGAGGCTGTATTGTTTTTGCTCACGTTTTATGATGGCGGTGATCAAACCAAGTAGGCTCAATGTCCATAAGATTGTATTGAGTATGTCGTTTCGGTCTCGTTTCAATAATAGAAAACTAAAAGCCCCTCTGGAGGCTACAAAATAATCAGAATATGCTCCTGCAATACCCTGTATGAACAAGGCAGGTTCGTTTTTGATTTTATTGAATGCCAATGTATAGATTTCATTGGCGCTGACTCCGGGATGGTCTACCAAAACTTGCTCCCAACCCTTATTTCCAACTGCCAAACCGTACAAAGTATAAGAGTAATTGGAGAACATAGCGGATGTAGGGGAATGGATTGCTTTGGCTAAAAGCCAGTTACCTGCCATACCAATAAAAATAACAGCTATACCGGTAAAAAAGGTTTTCCAGAAACTATGGTTGGCGCGAAAGGAGATCGCTGCCCAAAGCACAATGACCGGCAGAATAAGATATGCCCCAGCACGTGCGTTTAGACCAAATGTGAGAAGAAACAAACCAAATAAAATGTGATTGAGTTTTTGGCTTGCTGCTCCACGTAATAGAAAGAACAGAGTCAGGTTTCCCATCAGAAATCCAAGGTTTTCTGTGAGAAGCGTCCCGCTGAAGCGACGAAAAAAAATATAACCAAAAACAAGAAAGATTGCTGAAAAAAGACTATTCTCTAAAATCCTGTTTATCTCGATAGATACACAAAAGATGGCAAGGGCGTTAAGTATCGCCAGAAGGATCAAAACCATCTGCAAATTTCCATTTGCGATCCACATCACTGTAGCAAGAAAAGCCGTGTAGATGGGGCGGTAGGTGCTTGAGCCTGAGAGATCCCTCCCATAAATAATGGTTTGTGCCCCTTGATAATAATCGTATGCATCACGTACAGGGAATAATCCCCCAACGGTCGAGAAATTATCTGCCGTCTGCCATTTGTAAATAAGAGACAAAGAGAATAACAGTAATGTAAAAGTGAGAGTTAGCCATTTTCCCCACACACCTTCCATACGGATAAACAAGGTGAAAACGAGCAAAAGGAAAATGATTCGTTCCAATCCGAATTCATAATATTGGCGGGTAACTTCCACATTGGGTGGAGCAATAAATAACAACCAAACAAAACCAATAGAAACAATCGCTAACCCAACCCATTTCAAGACATTTATGGAATTGGGATTTTCTTTGATGAAAGCACGCATTATCTAACCTCAGATCTGAAGAAAACGTTCAAACTTATGAGCACTATATTCCTATGGGAAATATATACCCGGCTTGACCATCTTTGATTCCGGGTTATAATTCAGTCACTGAATTTTGGAATTATAAATCATGACCGTTGAATCTACAAACGAAGAAATGCGGGAACTCACCCTTCTCGAACAGATTGAAAGCGACCCCGATGTTAACCAATCCACGCTTGCCCGGCAGTTGGGTGTGGCGGTTGGCACGGTCAATTGGCATTTAAAGCGCCTTATTGCAAAGGGAGCCGTCAAAGTAGCTCGCGCTGAACGCAAGAAACTCCGCTATATCATCACTCCTGAGGGGCTTGCTTTGCGTGCCCGTCTGGCTGTGAACTATGTGGAGACCTCCTTTTCGGTCTATCGCCGCACCCGTCAAAAGGTAAAAGATAATCTTGCAAAAGTTCAAAAAGCCGGCTTTGATCGGGTGCGTATTGTAGGTTCAGGTGATGTGGCAGATATTTGTAAATTGACCTGTATCGAACAAGGCATTACCGTAGTGAACGACAAAACAGCCCCTGCCCTCGTTCTGGATGGTTACAAGATCCGGCTGGAAGGATTGGAATGACGGACCGTCATATCCTGATCACGGGTGGTGCGGGGTATATCGGCTCACTCTTGACCTCGGAACTGCTTCGCCAAAATTATCGGGTTACACTCCTCGACTCTTTGCTCTTTGGCGGCGAAAGTATCCTGCCGTTCATGAACCACCCTAATTTTCACTTTATCAAAACCGATGTGACCGAGCATCGAGCAATAAAAGATGCGGTCAAACGAGACTGGCAGAAGCCCGATGCGGTTATCCATCTTGCGGGCATTGTCGGATTTCCGGCATGTCAGGCAGTTGGCAAGCAGGTCGCTTGGAAGTACAACGTCGAGGCGACGAAAATGGTGTTCGAGCAGTCCGCAGACCTGGGCGTGGAACGATTCGTGTTCGCATCCACTTATAGCAACTACGGTTACTCAGAAGATGGCAAGCCCGTTACCGAAGAGACACCGCTTCATCCCCAATCGCTTTATGCTGAAACAAAGATCGCTGCTGAAGAGTATTTGCTTGCTCAAAAAGATGCAGCCTGTGCGCCTTTGCTCTTCCGCTTTGCAACCCTGTACGGAGTTTCCCCCCGCACCCGCTTTGACTTGATCGTCAATCAATTCGTGCTCGAAGCATTTACCAAACGACAACTCATCATCTACCAACGCGGATATTCCCGATCGTTCGTCCATGTTCGTGACGTTGTTCGCGGCGTCATCATAGGTTTGGAAGCAGAGCAATCCAAGATTCGCGGACAAGTCTTCAACCTGGGTACAGAGAACGGCAATTACTCTAAGAACGATATTGTGAAATTTGTGCTCAAGCGCATGCCTGAGACGATCGTCGAATATAAAGACCTGACCTTTGGCGGTGATATGCGTGATGTGACCGTTTCATTTGAGAAGATCAGACGTGTGCTCGGTTTTGAACCGACATTAAACGTGGACGATGGTGTGCGCGAAGTTCTATTTGCTTTGAAATCCGGGTTGATCAAAGACCCAACGGATGATCGATATAGAAATGCACAATTCATTGTGCAATAAATGGAGAGATACAACATGGCAGAAAGTTTTTGGAAAGATAAAAGAGTGATCGTCACCGGCGGCGGAGGCTTCCTCGGCTCGTTCGTGGTGGAAAAACTGAAGGAACGCGGCGCGACGGACATCTTTATCCCGCGCAAGAAAGATTACGACCTGACCCAGCGCGAAGCCATCGAGCGTTTGTATGTCGATGCTCTCAAGGGCGTTGATCCCAAAAATGTGGTCATCATTCACCTCGCCGCCAATGTGGGCGGCATCGGTGCGAACCGCGAGCACCCTGCTGAATTTTTCTATGACAATATGATCATGGGTGTGGAACTCATGCACCAAGCCTACAAACATGGTGTGGGTAAGTTCGTTGCCACTGGAACCGTGTGTGCCTACCCCAAATTCACCCCCGTGCCTTTCAAAGAAGATGCCATCTGGGATGGCTACCCCGAAGAAACTAACGCTCCTTATGGGCTAGCCAAGAAGATGATGCTCGTGCAAGCTCAAACCTACCGTCAGCAATACGGCTTCAATGCCATCTATCTTTTGCCGGTAAATCTCTATGGTCCGCGTGATAACTTCAATTTGCAGACTTCGCATGTTATCCCCGCTCTGATTCGCAAGGCGGTGGAAGCAGGCGAGCGCGGCGACAAGGAACTGCCCGCCTGGGGCGATGGTTCTCCCACTCGCGAATTCCTCTACGTGGAAGATGCCGCCGACGGCATTATCACTGCTGCTGAAAAATACAATGGCGATCTGCCCGTAAACCTCGGCTCAGGTTATGAAATTTCCATCAAAGACCTTACTGAGATGGTTGCGAAACTTACCAACTTCCAAGGCAAGATTGTCTGGCAGACCGATAAGCCCAATG
This sequence comes from Chloroflexota bacterium, assembly GCA_041157505.1. GTDB lineage: Bacteria > Chloroflexota > Anaerolineae > Anaerolineales > Villigracilaceae > Villigracilis. The sequence continues at coordinate 7,907 of JBEBCV010000254.1, forward strand.
GTCAGCCTCGCCGCGGACTTGACGTTTCCCGCGCAAAGGAACTCTTCAATTGGAGCGCACAAGTTTCGTTCGAAGAAGGTATGCGCCGCACGATCGAATGGTTCAAAGCGAATCGAGACAAAATTAAGTAGGTCAAAAGTCGAAGGTCAAAGGTCGTTTGACTTTTGACCTTCGATCTTCGACAGAGAAAAAATGACCCAAATCTCAAAAACGAATCCCCACGAACCCCATACTGTTTATATCAAACCATCCAAAGGTCTGGCTGCCCTTAATCTCAGCGATCTTTTGCGATACCGTGAATTGATCTTCTTCATGGTTTGGCGTGATGTAAAAGTGAAATACAAACAAACCCTGCTTGGTATGGCTTGGGCAGTTGTTCAACCTGTCATGACCATGCTGGTCTTCACCTTCCTCTTCGACCGTGTTGCAAAACTTCCCACCGAGGGCGTGCCCTACCCGGTCTTTTCGTTCACCGCATTGTTGCCGTGGGGTTTGTTCGTCACCGCGCTCAATCAAGGCAGCCGTTCGCTTGTGGCACACCAGAACATGGTGACGAAGATCTACTTCCCGCGCCTCATTCTCCCAACCGCTTCTGTTTTCGCAGGCATGGTGGATTTTTTCATTGCCTTTGTTATCCTTGTGATTTTGATGTTCTACTACCAAGTCACCCCGGCATGGCATTTGATCTGGACCCTTCCGCTCTTTCTCTTACTTGCGATTGTGACGGCTCTTGGCGTTGCCCTCTGGCTTTCGGCGATCAACGTCCAATATCGTGATGTGAACCAAGCCCTCCCGTTTCTGACTCAGTTTTGGCTGTTCGCTACACCCGTGGCTTATTCCGCCTCTGTGATATCAGAGAAGTGGCAGATTGTTTACTCGCTTAACCCAATGGCTGGGGTAGTCAATGGCTTTCGCTGGGCATTGCTTGGCACCGGTAACGGACCTGACCTCTCTCTTTGGGTTTCCGTTGGTATCTCAATTTTGATCTTTATCTCAGGACTTTTCTATTTCAAAAGCATGGAAAAGACTTTTGCGGATACGATTTGATGACAACAGCGATTTCAGTAAAAAACATCGGTAAGCAATACAAGATTGGCGCGGCGGAGACGAAATTCCGCTATAACATGCTGCGCGACGTGATCGTGGATACGGTCTCTGCACCCATTCGTCTGGCAAAAGCGATGATCGGAAAATCCGACCGGCGCATGAACCAGAATTATGTCTGGGCATTGAAGGATGTCTCTTTCGATCTGGAAGAAGGCAAAGTGCTTGGCATTGTGGGACGGAATGGTGCGGGCAAAAGCACACTTCTGAAGATTCTCTCTCGCGTTACCGAGCCTACTACTGGCTCGGTCACCGTGCGCGGACGAGTTGGCTCGCTGCTCGAAGTAGGCACCGGCTTTCATCCTGAATTGACCGGGCGCGAGAACATCTACATGAATGGCGCCATTCTTGGCATGAAGCGTACCGAGATCGACTCGAAATTCGATGAGATCGTGGACTTTTCGGAAGTGAATCAGTTCATTGATACACCTGTGAAGCGTTATTCATCGGGTATGTATCTGCGCCTTGCGTTCGCTGTGGCTGCCCACCTTGAACCGGAGATCCTCGTCGTGGACGAAGTGCT
>JBEBCV010000255.1:0-4760 GCA_041157505.1 Chloroflexota bacterium
GACAATTGAACTCCAATGTGCGGATGCCATTTGGCGTGAGCATCAAACCTGCATACAATACGCCCACGAATGGATTGCCTTCGCTCTTCATCCCGTTTACGGCAGGCTTTAAAACATGTTCAACTGCTTCATTCATCATCTCGGATGTAAAGATCGGCGCAGGCGCATATGCGCCCATGCCGCCTGTGTTCAATCCTTGATCGCCATCCAGCAAACGTTTATGGTCTTGCGCAGGCAACATCGGCACAACGGATGTTCCATCCGTGAATGCCATGAGCGAGACTTCCTGCCCCGTCATTCGTTCTTCAATCACCACTTCCGCGCCCGCTTCGCCAAACACTTTCTTCACCAAAATATCTGCGAGCGTGGACTTCGCCTCTTCATCCGTTTCAGGCAAGATCACGCCTTTGCCTGCTGCCAGCCCCGATGCCTTGATGACAATCGGGTAATCAATAGATTCTAAATAGCCAATAGCTTCATCGTAATTGGAAAAGGTTGCATACTTCGCGGTTGGGATGTTGTGCCGCGCCATAAAATCCTTGGCAAAGGACTTCGACGCTTCGATTTGTGCCGCGGCTTGACTCGGTCCGAAGCAGCGGATTTCCTCTGCTGCAAGCGCATCCACCAATCCTGCCGCCAACGGCGCTTCGGGACCAACGATGACCAGATCAATCTGATTATCTTTACAAAACGAAGCGACTGCCGCGTGGTCGTCCACCGATATTCCGCTGACGTTCTCTGCCAACTCCGCTGTGCCTGGGTTGCCAGGCAATGCATACAACTTCGTCAACTTTGGCGACTGGCTTACCTTCCACACGATCGCATGTTCCCGCCCGCCCGAACCAATGACCAACACATTCATTATTTCGTCCCTCTTTCAAAGCCCGTCTTCACAGACATCAAATCCACAGGGATGGGATACTGCCCCGTAAAACACGCCTGACAAAATCCATCCTTGCGTTGTACTGCTTTCATCATGCCGTCTACGGACAAGTAATACAAACTGTCCGCACCGACATACTCGCGGATTTCCTCCACTGTGCGTTTGTGAGCGATCAGGTCTTCGTGTCTGCCCATGTCCACGCCCATGAAGCAAGGATGCGCGATCGGCGGGCAAGTGATCGCCACATGCACTTCCTTCGCACCTGCATTCTTCAATAACTTGATCAGCGGACCTGTCGTATTGCCGCGCACAATGCTGTCGTCGATCATCACCACTCGTTTATCGCGGACATTCTCATTGATTACATTGAACTTCAATGCCACGCCGCGCTTGCGAAGTGAATCCGTTGGTTCAATGAATGTCCTTCCAACGTATCTGTTCTTGATAAAGCCATCGTTGTATGGAATCCCGCTCACGTGTGAAAACCCAATCGCCGCAGGGACAGACGAATCAGGCACAGGAATGACCACGTCCGCTTCAAATCTGCCAGCTACCTCTCGTGCTAACTCTTCCCCCAATCTCTGCCGCACATGATGAACGTTGATCCCATCCCAAGTCTGGTCGGGTCTTGCAAAATAAATATGCTCAAACACGCACATTGCTGAAGGCTGTTCTGGTTTCACCGCCTGCATCACCTTCAAGGCATTATTTGATAACGAAACCACTTCCCCTGGCTTCACATCGCGGATGGCTTCGCACCCCAACGTCTGTAACGCACCCGTCTCCGAAGCCACGGCATGTCCGCCGCTCGGCAACATCCCAATACACAGCGGACGAAATCCCCATGGATCGCGCACCGCGTACACACAATCGCGCGTCAGAATCACCAACGAATATGCGCCAATCCATTTCTTCATCGCGGTCTTGATGCGCTCTTCCCACGTCGCGCCGCCGTTGCGTGCCAGCATCATCGTCATCACTTCGGTATCCGATGATGATGAAAACCCAACGCCCTGCTGCATCAACTCCTGCCGCAACTCCGCCGAGTTGACCAAGTTGCCGTTATGCGCCAATGCCAGCGGACCATTGATGGTCTCGATCATGAATGGCTGCGCATTGCGCAACATCGATGATCCCGTCGTTGAATAGCGTGTGTGCCCGATCGCGTAATGTCCCTTCAACTCCGCCATCGTACTTGGCGTGAAAACATGCGACACCAACCCCACACCCTTGTGCATCGACATGGTCAATCCATCTGCCACCGCCATGCCCGCGGCTTCCTGTCCGCGATGCTGCAAGGCATACAAGCCAAAGAACGTCATGCGCGCCACATCTTCATTCGGCGCGAAGATCCCGATCACGCCGCATTCTTCCTTCGGCGACTCACTAAAATTCAGCATACAACTTCCTTATCTCATCCAGTTTTTCTTTCAATGTCGCAACGTCTTTTTCAACCAATGTAATGTGTCCCAACTTGCGTTTCGGTCTCGGCGCCTTGTCATACAGATGCAAATGCGCTCCCTCAATTTTCAAGATGGATGTCTCGTCTGGAAGAGTTCCCACTAAATTGACCATGGCACATACCCCAAGCGGATTCGTGCTCCCAAGCGGCGCATCACACACCGCCCGAACCTGATTCTCGAACTGAGACGTGATCGCCCCTTCGATCGTCCAATGCCCGCTGTTGTGAACACGCGGCGCCATTTCATTCGCCAGCAATTGTCCATCCTTCTCGAAGAACTCGATTGTTAGCACGCCAACATAATTCAACGCAGACATCACTCGCGTTGCATATTCTTCTGCCTGTCTCTGCAACTCCGCCGAGACATTTCCAATCACCAGCGACAACCGCAAAATCCCATCGCGATGATGGTTCTCTATCAGCGGATAAAACTTTGTCTCACCTGACTTATTCCGCACAGCAATGATGGAAAGTTCTCGATTGAACGAAACGAACTCTTCTAAAATACAATCCACAGCTTTTTCAGCCGCCACTTCTGCTTGTGAATGGACAATGCTTTGCCCCTTCCCGTCATACCCCATGCGGCGCGTCTTCAACACAGCAGGAAAGCTAAAAGAAGAATTGAGATCGATTGTGAATTCGGGAGTGGGTATCCCCAACCCTTGAAAAAAAGATTTCTCAACGAAGCGGTCTTGTGCTTTTTCCAGCGCCAATGACGGCGGATACACAGGGACAAATTTTTCCAAATGTTTCGCCGCCTCCACAGGGACATTCTCAAACTCGTAGGTGATCACTTCCAATCCATGTGCAAATTGCTCGAGAGCGGATTTGTCAGAGTAATCCAATGCCAGATGGTCAGCGAGCAAGCCTGCGGGTGAGTCGGAGGCGGGGTCTAGGAAGCGGAAGCGATGTCCGAGTGGGTATCCAGCCAGGGCGAGCATGCGTCCCAGTTGACCTGCTCCCATAATGCCGATGTTTGTCATTCGTGAGTCTCTCGCGGATCGGGGTTATCCAAAACGGATTGGGTTTGCACGGCGCGATAGGCGAGCAGGGCGGCGAGATGTTCGCTGTGCTTGTTGGCAATGATGGACGCCGCCAATAGCGCCGCATTTACCGCGCCCGCGCGCCCGATAGCCAGCGTACCAACGGGAATACCCGCGGGCATTTGCACGATGGAGAGCAGCGAGTCCATGCCGTTGAGCGCCTTCGATTGAACAGGCACACCCAGCACAGGCAGATGCGTTTTCGCGGCGGTCATGCCAGGCAGATGCGCCGCGCCGCCTGCACCCGCGATGATGACCTCAATGCCGCGCTCATGCGCGGACTCAGCAAATTGAAACAGCAGGTCAGGCGTGCGATGCGCCGAAACGATTTTGACTTCGTAGCGAATGTTTAGTTGGTCGAGCGTTTTTGTCGCATGTTCCATCGTCTCCCAGTCAGACTTGGAACCCATGATGATGGCGATCAGTGGTTGGGTCATAGTGACTCTTTCAGATTCTTGAGCAATCGTTCTTCGATGGGATATACGCCCGCTTCAAAGGTTTTGCCCGTCAGCATTTCATAGATGGTGATGTAGCGTTCACTGGCGGCTGCCCATAAGTCATTTGGCATGGATGGGATTTCGCCATCGCCACGATAGCCTTTCTCGGCGTAAGCAATGCGTACAAATTCCTTGTCGAAGTTTTCAGGCTCATTTCCTGCATTGAAATTTTCTTGGTAGGTATCCGCTTTCCAATAACGAGACGAGTCAGGTGTGTGGACTTCATCAATGAGCATGACGTTGCCATCGGGTGCAATACCGAATTCATATTTCGTATCCACGAGAATCAAGCCTGCTTTGTTCGCAACGTCTTGTCCGCGTTTGAAGATGGCGAGTGCCGCGGCTTGGACTTGTGACCAAGTCTTTTCATCCAGCAAACCTTTTTCGGTCACTTCGGCGCAGGTCAGGCGTTCGTCGTGCCCTGTCTCGCCGCCTTTGGTGGTGGGGGTGATGATCGGCTCGGGCAAGGCTTGATTCTTTTTCAAGCCTTCGGGAAAGTCATAGCCATAAATGTTTCGCTCACCGATGGAGTAGCGATACCACAACGCCGTAGAGGTGACGCCCGTGATGTATCCGCGCACGATGACTTCGATGGGGAGTGGTTGAACGGTGGTAACTATCGAAACATTAGGGTCGGGAACAGAGAGCAGATGATTGGCGATGATGTCTCTGGTCTGCTCGAACCACCATGCAGAGAGTTGATTTAGCACTTGTCCCTTGTATGGGACTTTGGCGAGAATGTGGTCGAACGCCGAGAGTCTGTCCGTGGTGACGATAAGTCGTTTGCCATCGGATAAGTCATACCACTCGCGGACTTTGCCCGTCTGCTTGTTGGGAAGCGGAAGGTTTGTTTCGCCGAATGCTAGTGGGAGTAA
>JBEBCV010000256.1:0-14816 GCA_041157505.1 Chloroflexota bacterium
ATGGTACTGGTTATCTTTTCATGCCATCCACAGAGTTCTATTATTTGAGTGATGAAGATCTGGGGGATGTGATCGCTTACATCAAAAGTGTGCCACCCGTTGATAACGAATTGCCTTCAAGCTCGCTTTCTCTCACAGGACGGATCGTGATGACGCTTGTCAAAGATATCACCTTCATTCCCGCCGAATTGATTCCACATGATGCACCGCGTCCAACCGCGCCGGAAGTTGGCATCACCCCCGAGTATGGTGCCTATCTGACGCAGTCTTGCCATGTGTGCCACGGGCTTACCATGTCTGGTGGTGCGATTCCGGGGTTGCCATCGAGTTGGCCGCCCGCACCCAATCTGACATTTGGGGCTGGTTCCACTCTGCCAACATGGACAGAAGAAGGTTTTATCACCGCCATGCGGACAGGGGTAACTCCAAGGGGTGCCAAACTACGTTCAGAATACATGCCATGGACTTCATATCGATACATGAGCGACGATGAGTTGAAAGCAGTGTGGTTATATTTACAGTCACTACCAAAAGTGGATTACGGAAAACGATAATTCATTTAGATAGTACTGAAGAGCTAGCCGCCAGGCTGGCTCTTTTCTATTAAAACCCTTGACATAATGTCAATCTAATACTATTATCAAATTATTAGTAGTAAGAAATTGATACTATTGAAAGGAGCAAATATGGTTGAAATTGGAACTCATACAAAAAAATTTCAAAAAGAATTGAATGCAGGCACGTCCTCTCTGGTTCTTTTGAGTGTAATGAGCCGCAGTGATGAGCCGATGTACGGCTATCAGATTGCGAAAATGCTTGAAGAAAGTGCTCCAGATATTCCGATGATGAAACAGGGAACGCTGTATCCCGTTCTTCGTTCTCTTGAGGAGAATGGATTGTTGGAAAGCACTGTAGAGCCTTCGGTCTCTGGTCCACCACGTCGATATTACAAGATCACGAAAGATGGACGGGCAGCTTTGGATGAATGGATGGAATTGTGGAAACAAACGAAGAAATTCGTGGACTCGATCTTGAAAGGATGATGCTATGTTTAAATCTATTGAAGACTTTTTGGATGCATTGAAAAATGAAATGAAGGATGCCGACCCTGCATTGGTGCAGGATGCGTTGGCAGATGCCCGTGAACACTTGACCATGGCTTTGAAGGCATCAAAGGAAAAACAACCCGAGATATCTGAGGCTGACGCACTCCAAACCATTATCGAAGGGTACGGTTCGCCTGAAGAGACAGCCTCGGCTTACAAAGAAGTGGAGCGCCGAACTTCACCTGTCTTGAGTCAGGCGCTCAAACCTCAATCGATATTGGGGCGTTTCTTTGGCGTGTACCTTGATCCGCGTGCGTGGGGTGCATTACTTTATATGTTGATCGCTTTTGTGACCGGTGTATTTTATTTCTCGTGGGCTGTGACCGGTGTATCAGTATCACTTTCCTTTTTGATTTTTATTTTTGGTTTCCCGGTCGCACTTTTGTTCCTTATCTCCATCCGAGGATTGGCGTTGCTCGAAGGCAGGCTTGTGGAAGCCTTGCTAGGTATTCGCATGCCGCGCCGCCCTCTGTTCACGCATCAAGGCATGAAATGGCTTGACCGACTTAAGACCTTGCTTCAAGATCGACAAACCTGGTTAATGCTGCTTTATATGGTGGTGCAATTTGTGTTAGGTATTGTGTATTTTGTCCTGATCGTAACTGTGCTAAGCTTCTCACTGGCATTTATAGCCATCCCTGTCTTGCAGGAAGTTTTTCATCAAGGTGCCATCATGTGGGGAAGTGGGATTCGCTATGCCTTCCCAACTTGGACTTATCCATTGTGGGTTATCGGCGGATTCCTCTTATGGACGACCTTCATGAACATCGCGCGCGGAGTTGGTCAGTTGCACGGCAAATTCGCCAAGTGGATTTTGGTCGGCGAGTAGTTAGAGAATAAAAAAGTCCGGTTCAAAACCGGACTTTTTTATTGCTTCTATTTACTAAGGTTTTACAAACAGCCCAAGGTGATTTCCGACCGGACGTTCCTTGCCGGGTTCATTCATTTCAATGGGGGAGTTCAAAACGCGGGCTTTTCCATCCACTCCGCGAATGACCATGGTGGATGAGCCACCACCATCCATATTCACACCGGTATAGACGCCGTAAGAAATAAGCAATTCAGCTAATTCAGGGAAGGTAACACCTTCGCTATAACCAGGCTGACGACCGTCAATAACCATCAGGGTTAGCCAACGACCGTTCTTGTTCAACCCCACCGCCGTGCGCGGGTTCGGGACTTGTGCAGCTAGATTTTTCACGACCTTGCCGTCTACAACAACCATGCGGTCGCCCGAAATAGCATTGAAAACAACACCGGGAGCCTTGTTGAAATTGATCATGTTCTTGCGATTGATGTGGATCACAGGCTGAGCGGTCTTTTTGGAGGAATAAATCTTGCCACGGGAAGCCGCAAAATCACTAATGCGAACCGGGTCACCACCGTTCGGACAGAGGGATACCGAAGAGTTGGATGTTTCGATGTAACTGAAATATCCACCATTGATGGCGGCATGTAGCTTGAATTCCTCGAGGAATTTAGAGGTAACTCGCGTGCAAAGAACATCGGAATTATTTGTAGAAGGTGTCACAAGGAATTCGAGCTTAAGATCCCTCAGGTCAACGGCAAGAACGTGGACAACGATCCGGCGTGGAGAGACGAGATCTTTCCGCAAATAGGTCACTGCTGAAGAGAGCTTTTGGGTGATCGTATTCGGTCTGCTGGCTGTGCTTACTTGTACTAGGTAGTCCCGTGAACACCAACCAATGGTTCCGTCTAGTTTTTCGATCTTTACCCATTTCAAATTGGTCTCGTCCAAACCGGGGACAACATCATTCTTTGCCAAGGTCGTGATGATCTTGCCTGCAAGATCTGGCGTCTCTCTTATATTGAGAGTCACTGTATTGATACGATACCAATTTTTGTCTGCGTGGACGTCTACAGGCGTGCCTGAAGGTTGTTCTTCTGCGGGGTCATGCACGCTTATGAGATATTCGCTGGAGCACCAACCGGTTTTTTTGCCATCTTTGCTGCGGACCTTCAACCATTCACTATTTGGGCTTGCTTCAAGTTTTTCCACTAGTTCGCCCAAAGTAAAGGTGTCGATCGAGTCGAATTCCAACCCGGGACCCGAACGGATCTTTAATGAGGATGCAGTAACGCGATACCAGCCAGTATCTTCTTCGTCTGGTGGCGGGGTTGGTGATGGAGCAGGAGTGAGAAAATTACTATCGGTCCAACCCGTCAGGCTGTTATCCTGTTTGCGGATCTGCAACCATACACGATCTGAGGTTGCCCCAACCTCCTGTACAACTTCGTTCAAAGCCACACTGCCGATCTGAGTTGCACTGGCAGAAGGTTTTTCACGAACGCGCAGTGAAGTTGATGTCACTCGATACCATTTTCCAGTAGGTGTTGGCTCAGGAGTAGGTTCGGGATTGGGTTCAGGTTCTGGTTCGGGCTCAGGCACTGGTTCTGGAGAGCCAGATAGTTGTTGCAGGTACGCGGCAAAGCTCCAACCAGTGAGGCTGCCATCTTTCTTACGGATGTTAAGCCAGGTGCCATCGGGGCTGGTACCGATTCTTTCTACGATTTCGTTTAGTGTAAGACCACCAATTTGCTCAGCCGCCAGCCCGGGTCCTTTACGGACTTTGAGCGATGCAACTGTAACTCGAAAATTGTTGCTCATTGGAGGGGGAGGCGGGAAAGTGATATTACCCAGCTTGAAACGTAGTTTGAAAGCATCGAGATCGCCATTGAAATAATTCAAGTCGATATTCAGGCTTTCCACACCGTAGGCGAGACCATCACCATTATCTGTGAACTGCCATAGCGTCCATGTATCCCAGGGTTGTGGAATTAGAGGAGAATTGCTGCCATAGTTCGCAATCCACAATGGGTATTGTTTAAAGTAGTTTAGAGATGCAGAAGGGATTCCAACAGCAGCAGTATTTTCACGCCAGTAGTAATACCCCGTATAAACCCCGATCTCTTTGCCTGAGGGAATCAGTTGTTTGACACGTTCTAAAAAGTTATACCAATGCTTCCAGCCTTTATAAGGACCGTTGTAGTTATCTTCAAAATCACCCCAAAGCGGCAATTCTCCAAAATCACCATCGAACATGGAGATCCATTTTTCTGCCTGAAGTTTTGGGTCGATTCGGCTATCGTAAAACCAATAAGAGCCGCGGGGAAGCCCAACCGCTTTAGACTCGCGCCAATTAACCTTAAAGTCGCGGTCTCCCCACAGGTTTTGCCCTGCACGCACGATCACATAATACGCTTTCTCCCGCATCTTTGTAAAATTAACGCCTTGTGGTGTCTGCGGATCGTCTTGGTAAAAACTGATATCAGGTCCGATGACATTTGCCATGATAGTCTCCTCGTTGTCGTGAGCCGTTTTCTCACACGCTGATAAATTATATCTGATACTTATTGAATATTTTCGAAGTGTTGAATGGTCAATTTCTCCCCAAGCTTGCCCTCGATGGCGATCACGTCGATCTGCCAACGGGCGATTTCATTTTCTGCGGCATAGTGCGCAGCTGAGTTAAGCATATGTTCCAGTTTTCGTGCCGTGATCTGTTGCTCAGGGAAAAATGACTTTGAGGAGGTTAGTGTTTTGACTTCAATAAAGAGGGTGACCCCATTCTTTTGGGCAACAATATCAATTTCCCCAAACGGAGTGCGGACATTGCGGCGTCTCACTTCGTAGCCTTTGCTTGTCAGCCAGACTGTGGCAGTTTCTTCGCCCCAAGCACCAACCTTTTGGTTGTGTTTGCTCATGATTTAAAGAAGCTTTCCATAATTTCACGTAGACGGATATTTAAGTTCCCCTTACGTGGAACCTCACCATTCACAAGCCGTTCATATTGCTTAAGCATAAGGCTGGTCGTGCGTTCGATGGAGTACACAGAGGAAGCCTCACGGGCAGATTGACTCATTTGCTGACGCAAGTTCAGGTCCAGACAGAGGCGGGTAAGCTTGGCTGTAAAGGAAGGCATGTCATTTGTCGCCAGAAAACCGGTAACACCATCTTCCACCGTGTCACCAACTCCAACAGACTCAATTCCCATAATGGGTAACCCTGCTCCCATTGCTTCAATGACGGAAAGCGGATGAACTTCGGTGACAGATGCTGTAGCGAAAATATCACACATGGCGAGGTAGGCTGGCAATTGGTCGTAGGGGACACGTCCCGTCATGTGGATGCGCTTGGAGTTTTCTTGTGCTTCAACCACCTGGCGGATATCTTCTTCATATTGTTGAACACCGCCACCGATCAAAATAAGGTGAACGTTTGGTATTGCCTTGGCAATGCCGTTAAAGGATTCGATCATGAAAGGCAGGTTTTTTTCAAGAGCGATGCGCCCGGCATATACGATCAAAATATCATCATGGGTATAGCCAAACGATTCCCGAGCCAGAGGTTGGGCAGTTTGAAAACTAGTAAGGTCTACACCATTGGGGACAATCTCAATATCCCCTTCAACCTTTAATTCGCGCAAGACTTTTCCCATGCCGGCTGAAGGTGTAATAACCATATCCACAGCTTTGCAGAAGGGGGGCATATATGCTTGCAGCAACCCCACACTAACCTCATCTGGCATCAAAGGCAGGTAGGCTTGGGCATATAGATCGTAACGGGTGTGGTTGGTAAAGACGATCGGGATATTCGCCGGGCGGCAGTACCGTAATGCCAAGCGCCCGCTGAGAAATGGGTGATGAACGTGGACAATATCCATCGTTTGCAGTATTTTTTTTGCCTGCCGGGAATATCGCATGGAAAGGTAAAAACCTGTATCTGCCAGGGGCAAACCGGGGCTGCGGATGATATTTTTTTCATTATCTTCATATTCAAGATCGCCAAATGTGAAGACGAAAACATCGTGCCCGGCTTTTTCGAGATACTGCTTATTGACTTCGACGTAGTTCGTGATCCCGCTGATATAGGGTTTGTAGCTGTCGACCATCATTCCAATTCGCATAATTTGATGCTACGGCATGCGCGTAGGAATGTCAAGGAGGATTTATCCCTCATTTGTACATGGTAGAATAGCCATCTTTTAGTCAGGAGTAAACATGCCGGTCAAGTTGATTTTACGAAACAAAGAATTTGAAGTTAAAGCCGGAATGGCTTTGTTAGATGCGCTGAAAAAATGTGATATTGTGCCCGAATCTGTGATCGCAACCCGGAATGGGGAGTTGATCACCGAAGATGAAATAATAAAAGATGGGGAAGTCATTAAACTTATCGCTGTGATCTCAGGCGGTTAATGATGAAGTGTAAAAAATGCGGTGAAAAAGCTTCAGTCAACATGCGCCAACACCGTATGGCGTTGTGTAAAGACCATTTCCTTGAGTGGATTCCCGAACAGACAGAACGCTTTATCAAAAAATACAATATGTTCAGCCGCGAAGAGAAGATCCTTGTAGCCGTTTCAGGCGGCAAAGACTCACTTTCGTTGTGGGATATTCTTGTGCGCCTGGGTTATCAAGCCGATGGTTTGTATCTTGGGCTGGGTATTGATGGCGGGATTCAATACTCGGATGAGTCACATCGTCTGACAGAAGAGTTCGCTCGGAGAAACAATCTCAAACTTCATGTAGTAGATGTAGAAAAGGAATATGGGTATTCCATTCCCGTTCTTTCGGAGATCAGTTTTCGAGGCAAAGGAAAGCCTTGCTCAGTGTGCGGACTGACCAAGCGCCATGAAATGAACCGCATTGCGCGTGATCTGGGGTATGACGTGCTTGCTACGGGGCATAACCTTGATGATGAAGCAGCGGTCTTATTTGGAAATACTCTGCAGTGGTCGCCTGATTATTTACTGCGTCAGGGACCTGTGCTTGCTTCAAAAGAAGGTTTGGCACGCAAGGTTAAGCCGTTATGCCGTTTTTATGAACGTGAGATGACAGCGTATGCCATTGCAAGGGGAATTGAATACATATATGAAGAATGTCCGTTCGCAGAGGGGGCAACGCAGATCTTCTATAAAGAGACGTTGAATCAGTTAGAGAATACCCGTCCGGGTATCAAGTTGACGTTCTACTTGCGTTTCCTTGAAGCACGTCAAAGTGGGGAATTATTTATTCAAAGAGAAGAGACCCAGCCGCACATTCATCCATGTGAGAAATGTGGTCAGCCGACCTCGGCACCAGGATTGTGTTCTTTTTGTCGAATGTTAGAGAAGGCGAACGTTGTAACGGAATAAGCCGCTCTACCGAATTACAGTAGCAAGTAATCCCACCAAAAATAAACCGAAGGCTATATACCCCGCGATCTGCTCCGAAGAAAAAACGGAAAAGCGCGGGGTTTCGAATCCATTACGGTCAAAGTCGATTTGGATCGGTGCATTGATCTTTCCCATAAACGCATCTCGGAAGGTGAGCACGTCTGCGGGGCGGTCGTCGGGGTGGAGAGACATTGCCCACAAAATGGCTTTTTCCACATGCAGGCTAAGGCGTGGATTAATGTCAATGGGTGGGGTCAAGCTTCGGCTATTCAAGAAGCGTTTTCGGGCTTCTGCCGGAGGCTCATTTGTCATTAGATGGTAGAGAGTCGCGCCGAAGGAGAAAATATCCGCTTTGGCATCAGTATGTGTATCGTCACCGCCGTATTGTTCGAGCGGGGTGTAGAGTGCGGTGCCTTGCCCTTGAATGACAGTGATGGTCACTTCACCAGGTGCCATAATTTTTACAAGACCAAAATCAACCAATTTGACCAAGCCGCTGGGTGTGAGTTTGATGTTGCTGGGTTTGATGTCGCGGTGAACGATGGGCGGGTCTTGATGATGTAGGTAATTGAGCGCATCTGCGATTTGATTTGCCCAGCCAAGAACCTCTTTTTCGGGGATAAAGGTGTTGCTGCGGCGCGCTTCTTGCATGAGCTGACGCAGGTCTTTGCCGGGAACGTAATCCATCACGAGATAATCACGGTTCTCTTCTGAGAAAAAGTCGGAAACCTTGGGCAAGTTGGGGTGGTCAAGGCGCGCAAGAACAGAAGCCTCGCGAAAGAATTGTTCGCGGGCTTGAGTAAGCACGTCTTCTGGAAGAACCTGGTTGTGTTCTACTTCTTTAATAGCACACAGACGTCCTTGCAGGCGGACATCATCTGCAAGGTAAATATTGCCCGTGCCGCCTTGTCCGATCTGTTCACGGACAACATAGCGTTCACGCAGGATCTCCCCGTTTTGTAACGATGGGGACAAACCTTCTCCTTCTTTTTTCAAAGCGGATGTGATGTTTCAGTGATATTTTCGGCGTGTATCACTTTTGCAATCCCGAAACGGGAGTTCGCAATTTATAATCATGCACAGAAACCACTTTTCTGCTATATTATAAACGCCTTTGCAAAGATAATAGTATGTTGTTTTACATTGAAGTAGGCAGGAAGAGGTGATGAGGAGATTATGGAACGCGAAGAGGAATTTCCCATTCTTGTTGCACAAGATGGTCCCTTGAAGGGGCAGCGTTGGACTTTAAATAAAACCTTGATGATGGGACGTGACCCCAGTTGTGAAATTCAGGTACAAGATCGACAGGTTTCTCGCTTTCATGCGCGAATTACACCGACTCAGGAAGGTGTTACGCTTGAAGATCTTGGAAGTAAGAATGGAACAAATCACAATGGAACGGAGATCACCGGTCCAATTATGTTGCAGGATGGCGACATGTTCGGTATTGCGCTTGCGCAGCAGTTCACTTTCCTGACATCTGATGCCACCATGCCGCTTGCTGAAAGCGGACCACGTGCTGGGCGGCTTGTAATGGAACAGAAATCACGTCAGGTATGGGTAAATCAACAGCAATTGATCCCGCCGCTTTCTGCCCAACAATTTAAACTGCTTTGGACACTCTACGAAAATCAAGGGCAGGTGATCGAACGTACCAGCCTTGTCTCTGATGTTTGGGGTGAAGAGCAGACGGCAGGTGTCTCTGACCAGGCGTTGGATGCATTGATCCGCCGCTTGCGAGACAGGCTCGCCGTGCTTGATCCAAGCCATCAATATATCAACACCGTTCGTGGACATGGTCTACGATTGGATAACCCACCAATTGGTGAATAAATAAATATGGATGCACAATCAGAAAAAGTACTTGCTCAAGTTATTAGGAGCACAAGAATTGCCTCCTTGGGAACTTTGCGTGATGAAGCGCCGCAGGTCTCGATGGTGGCATACATATATGCTGATGATTTTTCAGCATTTTATATATTTGTCAGCCGACTCGCTCAACATACAGTGGATATGCAAAAGGATAATCGAGTCAGTTTGATGATCTGCGAAACCGATGATACCCGCACCGACCCACAAACCCTTGCGCGGGTTTCC
The DNA here is from genome assembly GCA_041157505.1 of Chloroflexota bacterium. Taxonomy (GTDB): domain Bacteria; phylum Chloroflexota; class Anaerolineae; order Anaerolineales; family Villigracilaceae; genus Villigracilis. The sequence continues at coordinate 9,380 of JBEBCV010000256.1, forward strand.
ATTCGTGGCAAGGCAGAGATGATCCAAACCGGTGAGCCGGGTTTTACTCCACTTAAAGAACAGTATCTTGCACGCTTTCCAGAAGCGGAACAACTTTTTAACCTTTCTGATTTCAGTTTCTGGCGTATCACCCCGCGAGGAGGGCGGTATGTTGCAGGCTTTGCCAAGGCATTCAATATCACTGCCGAGGCGCTACAAAAAGTTTCTCTTCGATAACTAGCACCTGCCGCCAACACTGGCGGCAGATTTTATTCCTTGGAGAATTCAATGACGACTTTAATATTACTTGCCATCTTTGCTCATCCAGATGACGAAGCGATGGGAATGGGTGGGACGCTGGCAAAATATGCTGCAGAAGGAGTGGAGACTCATCTCGTCTGCGCTTCACGCGGAGAGGTGGGCTGGTTCGGCCCCGAAGAACAGAATCCAGGTCCAGAGCGGCTCGGTCAACTACGCACCCAGGAACTTCAAAATGCGGTAAACACCCTTGGCATGAAAAGCCTTTCTTTCTTGAATTACATAGATGGGCAGGTAGATCAAGCCAGCCCGGTCGAAGCCATTGCGAAGATCGTGACCCATATTCGTCGCATCCAGCCGCAGGTTGTGGTGACTTTTCCGCACGACGGCAATTATGGACACCCCGACCATATTGCGGTTGGGCAGTTCACCAACGCTGCAATTGTCTGTGCCGCGGACTCAAGCTATAAAGACCTTGAAGGTCTCGCTCCACATCGTGTCTCAAAACTTTATTACATGGTGGACGGTGAAAGTTTTGTCAACCTTATTGCTCCTTTTATGGGTGACATGACATTCCAGGTTGATGAACAGATTCGTGGCGAAAACGCCTGGAAAGAATGGATGATCACCACCCGCATCGAAATGGCAGAATATTGTCACACTGCCTGGCGTGCCATTCAATGTCATAAAAGCCAATTGGCAACATTGGGTGCGCTTGCTGAAATGCACGAAGACGCTGCAACCGCAGTGCTGGCTATGCAAGGGACGTTCTTCCGCGCATTTAGTTTGGTGAACGGGGGGAGGAAAGTGGAAAGTGATTTCTTTGAAGGAATACGATAAAAAGAAGGTCACGCTTCAAGCGTGACCTTCTTTTTTTTATTCCATATTTTTCTTCATTGAAACCTTGAGCGCAATTTTGTAAACCTCGCCCAATTTTTCTCCCATCGCCTTGGCTTCGGGATTGTCACCTTGCGATTCCATTTGTGTTGCAAGTCCAGTCAGGGTGTCTAGCAATCCCTGGGTGACAATGTCCGGATTTTGTGTCAGCGCCTGTTCGATGGTGGCCGCATCTGGCAGTTGGATCAGCTGCTCGATGATGGCGATCTCTGGCGGGGCACTGGCGGTTTGCAGCACCTGGATCATCTTCTGAAGTTTGCCCATGCGCTCATATTCGTTCTTTGCTGTGGCTTGTTGAAGCATCTGTTGAGCGATCTCAACCGCGTCTTGGGTGAATTTGTCGAGATTGGCAGTAACCGCTTGTTCGATATCTGGTGCAGCCAATAAGGATTCAACAAAATCTTGCGCCTGTTTGACGCGAGCTTCCATTTGTTTATCCATGTCTGCTACAAAACCGAGCAGTTTCTCACGAATCCCTTCGAGGCGGGTCTTTTCATCGCCGGTTGATTTGTCGATACGTTCACTCAAAAGCTGGAAGAAGGTGTAATCCATGCCGCCGCGTGCGAGAGAAACGTAAGCGCGGATGCGAGAATCAGATTTGGATGCAACCACGAAATCAAGCAACTTCTCGCGCGTCAAACTCTGACCCGCATCCTGCAACTCGTGTTGAGCTGCTTCCAACTCTCCCACCGATTCTTTCAACTGACGACCATATTCGGTTTCATCCAATAATTGAGTTTGGATGTCGATCAGTACACGCGCCATTTGTTCCTGTCCGCTGTTCATGGCACTTTGAGCGATACGGCTGAAGAGGGCGAAGAACTGTTCGTCGATGATCTTTACATTCTGTTTGATCAACTCTGTGCGTACGTCCTTCGAAGTGACTTGCATCAACTTCTCGATGAACTGCACACGGTCTTGCTGTTCCTTGAGCATTTCAGGCGTAATGCCGTCTTTGCCGAGGATGGTTTCGATCATGGATTCATAGGTCAGGTTCGCTTGGGGCTTGAGCAGATACCCCTTGCGTTTCTCGGGAGGGAGGCGATCCATCACCTGCTTGATGAGCGGACCGATCATCCTTTCCTGTTCATTGACGGGCAATCCCAGCTCGGCGGGGAAGAAGGTCAGCAGGAGTTCCTTGTCATTATCGTGATACACCACAGGAGTCGCAAGACGTCCCTGATAACCACAATACTGGCAGCGGGCAAAATTGACTTGTCCGCTTAAGAGGCGTTGCTTGGCTTGCGGGTCTGCGGTCACATCGAACAACTGCTCGACGTTCGCCGCGATCATTTGTTTACAACGTGGACATGCGATTTGTGTTTGAGCCATTCCAATTTCCGATTTGCGATTTTAGATTTACATTTGGTGGAACAGAACCCCATTGTACACGAATTACGCATCACGAGTTACGAATGCGTAATTCGTGATGCGTAAAGTGACTTGTTTACCAACCTGCCTGCTTCCTTGCTTATCCCACCAGCTCTTCCAATCTATCAATATATCCTTCCATGACGGCGAACGTCTCTTCCACTGCTTGAGGTGTGGTCAAGTCTACACCAGCGCTTTTGAGTACATCCAAAGGATATCTCGAAGATCCCGATTTGAGGAAGCCAAGGTAATCTTCTGCCGAGTTCGGTTCGCCGCGTAAGATGCGGGCGGAGAGGGCATGAGCACCAGAGATGCCTGTGGCATATTGATACACATAATAGTCGGCGAAGAGATGCGAGAAGGTGGACCAAACCATGCCCACACGCGGGCGGTCGATCTTCACTTTGGGACCAAATCCTTCGGTGAACAAGTCTGCCATCAAATTTTGCATAGAGTCTGCAGTGAGGGGTTCACCGCGTTCGGCACACTGATGCGTTTCCAGTTCGAAGCGGGCGAGGGTGGGCATCTGGAAGAAGTAGCGGAAGAAATTGCCGCTTACCGCTTCTTCGATGAGTGAGATCAAGAAGTTCTTATCTTTGATCGTCTTGAGCAAATGTCCGCGCATCATGGCTTGGTTGAAGTTCGATGCCACTTCTGCCACGAAGAGCGAATAACCGGAGTAAACAAAGGGTTGATTCTTCCATGAAAGGTACGAGTGCATGGAGTGACCCAATTCATGCGCCAAAGTGCTCATACTGCCGATGTCATTGGTAAAAGACATCATAATGAAGGGATGGGTCTCCGGTGAACCATACGAGAACGCACCGTTCATCTTTCCAAGGTTTGCAGTGGAGTCCACCCAGCGGTCTTTGAGACAACCCTGACGGAGAGTATCCACATATTCTTTGCCGAGCGGAGCAAGGCTGTCGCTAATGTGGTCTACCGCCTCTTCAAAGGTAAGAGGTACTTTTTTCTTTGAGAGGGGTGCCCATACGTCGTAGTATTGGATGTCTTTCAACTTCAGCGCCTTGCGTTTGATCTCAAAATAGCGATGCCAAACCGGCAGTTTCTTTTTGAAGGTATTGATGAGGTTATGGAAGACTTCTTCAGGGATGTTGTTATTGAACAATGACGCCGAAAGAGTAGTATCGAATTTGCGGGCGCGCATATTGAAAACATTGGCGCTGATCGAAGAAGAAAGATTTGTTGCCAACGTATTCTTGAATTCGACATGTTTGTCGTGATAGTTGTTGAACGCCGTTTGGCGGACTTTGCGATCTGGGTGCTCAAGCAGTGTGGAATAGAAGTTGCTCTGGGTTACTTCGATCTTTTTGCCTTTGCTATCTTCCGCAGGGGCAAATTTGAAATCGGCATTAACCAACATGCTGCTACTGGTGGAAGGTCCGCTGAACGGTTCTGCCGCCATACCGAGGATCTCTTCCACTTCTGCCGAGCGCACATGTGCTTGCTGGCGGAAAAGGTCATCAAAACTTTGGCGGTAGACCGCCAACTTTTCATTGGCGTTCATCCATTGTTCAAGTTTTTCTCTACCGATATAAAGTAATTCAGGGTTCAAGAATGAAACGGCTGCAGAAACCTGACCTGCCATACCTTGTGCTTTACCAACCATACCGGCTGAAGCTTGGTCGGTGGTATCTACCGCGTAGGCGAATTGCGCGTACATGAATATGGTGTACGAACGCAGGGAGATATCTTCAATGGCTTTGATACCGTTATAGAGAGTTTCGGGGCTTTCACCAAGTTTGCCCTCGAATTTTTTCACATTCGGAATGTCGTAAATGACCGCCTTTAAGGCAGCTTCCCAGTCTTTGACAGACTTAAAGACACTTTCGGCGTTCCATGTGTACTTCTTATTAACTTGCTTTCGTGCAGGGATTTTCGCCATGGGGTTATCCTTTTCGTTGGAGTGTAATGATTTTACCTGCTCCCGAGTTTGCAGCGGGAGACCCTATAGTAGGGAAATTAACGTGGCAGAGAGAAACAGATCCGTGCGCCAGAATCCGCTTTCGACTTGTTGTTCGAGCCGTTGGTGCCTTCTGCCCAAATCCGCCCGCCATGCGCTTCCACAATGGCACGGGCAAGGTACAAGCCGAGTCCGGCACCTTTTGTTTGTTTAACAGCATTGGTCGAGCGATAAAAACGGTCAAAGATATGCGGCAGGTCTTTCGGGTCAATGCCTGGTCCTTCATCGCTGACACACACAATGACCTGTTCGGGCAAAACCGTGCCGATGATCTTGATTTCACCTTCGGATGCATACTTTAGTGCGTTTGAAACAAGGTTCGATAAAACCTGCTCCAAACGGTTTTCATCCCCAAGGATGACAGGGAATTTTTCTGGGAAGTCGGTGACGATGCGGTGTTTGGGTGATTGGGATGCGAACCGTTCTCTCACTCTTAACGCAAGGCTGGGGATGGCGACATCGGCTTGATTCAAGCTCATGCCTCCTGCTTGCAGCCGCGAGGCGTCTAATAGATCATCGATCATTTTAGAGAGACGGTCTGCCTCTTCTTCAATGACGGTGAGCGAGTCGTTGATGGTGTGTTTGTCCCATTTTGCATCTGCACGTCGCAGTGTGGACGCGTAACCCTTAATAAGCGCCACAGGCGTCCGCAGTTCGTGGCTGACGATAGAGATGAAGGTTGCCTTCATTTCGTCGGCGTTACGGAAGTGGGTAATGTCGCGTATTGCAACAATCACATTACGAAGCTTTCCTTCGTCCGAAAGCAATGGGGCATACGTGATGCCAACGGGTAGAGCTGGCGGCAAAGGTCGGCTGAGGTCGCCTTCCACATAAAGGGTGGCATTGGGCGTCAACGGCCAACCATTGGCAATGGACTCTTCAAGAGTGCTGCCATGAGGTTCTTTTTTCCACTTAATAATTTCGCTGTGGGGTTTGTTCGAAATCTCT
>JBEBCV010000257.1:0-9045 GCA_041157505.1 Chloroflexota bacterium
TTCCGCGCCATGGCAAGGCGCGTCACCAAACGCGGCATGAAAGCCATGGCAGATGTCAACGCCGCCATTAAAGAAACGATCAGCGGCATATCCATCGCGAAAAACTTCCGGCAGGAAGAAAGCATCTTCAAATCGTTCGATGAGTCGAACATTCAATCGTATGGCGTGAACGTGCAGCGCGGCTTCGTGCTTTCACTGGTCTTCCCTACTCTCAACGCACTTGGCGGTATTTTCGTCGGCGTGTTGGTGTACGTTGGTGGGTACAGTGCAGCAGAAGGCGCCATCAGCATCGGCGCATGGTACCTCTTCATCATGAGCCTCGACCAGTTCTTCTTCCCAGTGCTCAACCTCACTTCGTTCTGGGCTCAAATTCAGGGCGGTCTCTCTGCTGCCGAGCGCGTCTTCGCGCTGATCGATGCAGACCCGAACGTGGTGCAAAAAGAAAAACAGGATGTACCGCGACTCAAGGGCGAGATTCATTTCGACCACATGCATTTCCGCTATTCGGATAAAGAACCGGTTCTCACGGACTTCAACCTGGTCATTCAACCCGGAGAGACTCTTGCCCTTGTCGGTCACACCGGGGCAGGGAAATCGTCCATAGCAAAGTTGATCGCGCGTTTCTACGAATTCCAGCAAGGACGCCTGCTCATCGACGGTCGCGACATCCGCACGTTTGACTTGACTCAATACCGCCGCCAATTGGGCATCGTCTCACAGGTGCCATTCCTTTTCTCTGGAACGATCGCAGATAACATCCGCTATGCCGCGCCGGGAGCGCCGGAAAATGAGATGCTGCGCCTTGCCAAACGCATCGGCGACGGCGAATGGTTGGATGCTCTCCCCAACGGGTTACACACCGAAGTCGGTGAGCGCGGAAACAGACTCTCGATGGGGCAGCGTCAACTCGTGGCGTTGATGCGTGTGCTCGTGCAGAACCCCGCCATCTTCATCCTCGATGAAGCGACTGCCAGCATCGATCCCTTCACCGAGTGGCAGATCCAGCAGGCGTTGAATCTGATCCTGAAAAACTCAACCAGCATCCTCATCGCCCATCGTCTGTCCACTGTCAAAGCCGCGGATCGGATCGTTGTCATGAGCAAAGGCACCATCATCGAAGAAGGCAGTCATGACGGCTTGTTGAACCAAAGCGGACATTATGCAGAACTGTACAATACCTATTTCCGTCATCAATCATTGGCATATGTTGAACAAATGAAAGAGATGGTTGCAAAGTAAAAAAAACTCCCGATGGAATTCCATCGGGAGTTTTCGTTTTATAGGATAGAACGATCAGGTGGTTCGAGCAGTTGCGCAAGTTTTTTGGCACCTTCATCATTAGTGATCGCCAATACCTCATCGAATTCTTCGAGAGTGGCTGTACCGCGCGGCAGGGTGACCTGTCCTTTGCGGATGATGGCAGCGATAACACATTGTTCCGGTAAGCCCAAATCCTTGATCTGAACGCCAATGGCTCGTGCGCCTCTTGGCACCTTCTCTTCCACCAGAGAGTAACGTCCACGGCGAAGTTTGAGCAGGGTCATCATATCACCCAGTGACATTTCTTCCTGAATGAGATGTGCCATCACATCCGCCTGGTTGATGGTTTCATCCACGTGGAAGTTTCCATCGAACAACCAGCTATTGCGCGGGTTATTGATACGTGCCACCGTGCGGCGGACCTTGAACATGGTACGCGCCAGATAACACAAGACCAGGTTGGCTGCGTCATCGTTGGTACAAGCCACAACCACATTGGCTCTTTCCAATCCTGCCTGCTTGAGGACGTTCGGGTCAGTTGCCTGCCCTTCATAGATGACCTCGGTAGGAAGTTCATGATGCAAGCGAGCCAGCAATTCCTTGCGGTGTTCAACGAGGCGCACCTCGTAATTTTGTTGAATAAGTTGTGAGGCCAGTTGAGCACCAGTGCGCCCACCGCCAGCGATAAATACAAGCATGTTATGCCTCCTTGCCTTCCTGCAGTTTTGTACGCAGGGCTTTAACACCTTCCAATGTGGCGCTGACGGTGAGGATATCGCCCTTTTGCAATTTCGTTTCACCATTCGGCAATTGCGCGCGACCTGCACGAGTCAACGCCGAGCAGACGATCTCACCACAGTCCTGCAGCAAATTGGAGATGGTCATGCCATCCCATTTTGGAGAGATGTACATTTCATACATTTCCACTTCACCATTTCCAGCTGAGAACACGGCACGGAAGGATGGGTCGATCATAAGCTCCTGTACGCGCTCTGCCCCCCAAGCCGTAGAACTGACGATCTGTAAGCCAAAAGCCTCGAGCATATCGCGCATGGCAGGGTCATAATTACGGACTATGACCTGCTGCACGTTCGGATAATGCACACGAATGGTATGACCAATCACAGCATTCATTGTGTCCGAATTGGTGACCACTGCAATGCCTGCTGCTTTGTCTGCACTGGCGCGGGATAATGTATCGGCGGAGAGAGAGTCTCCTTCAACGGTGCGCCCGCGAAATTCTGGGTGGAGGCGGTTGAATGCTTTGGGGTTGGCATCCACCACCACAACTTGATGTCCATTTGTGAAGAGACGGTATGCCAGTTCGGCTCCGAATCTTCCACATCCAATAACGATGAAATTCATATTGATAACTCCTTAATGAGCAACTTGCCCGACATGGTCATCCTCTGCCTCGTGAACGTGATAAGGCACATTGGTAATGACAATGCCGTGTTGATTTTTTAATTGCGTACGCAAGATATCGGCTGTGTTGGTATGCAGTGCAGCCGTCCAACGATTTTCTGAAACGAATTCAGGCACCACAACGGTGATGATCTCACCGGGCTGGCGTTTTTCCGCGAGGTCAGCGATGTATTCAAGCAGCGGTTCAACGAACAGACGGAAGGGAGAATCCAGCATCACCAAACGAACACCTTCGCCCCAGGTTTCCCATTTCTTGCGGGTCTTTTCAGCATCATCGGGTTCGATCACAATGTGAACCGCAGTGACGTCGTCTGAAAGCATGCGCGCATAACGAAGCGCAGACAGGGTCCCTTGATGCACCCCACTGACCGGCATGATCACCCGGTGACGATGGGTCTGCGATGGGATGACGCCAAAATTATCCAACGAAAGATTCTTGGCAAGGTTGTTATAGTGGCGATGGATCATCCAGAACACACCCACAAGGATGGGGATCAAGATCAACACCAAATACGCGCCATCCTTGAATTTTGTAACGGCAAAGACCATCATAACCACGGCAGTACAAATGGCGCCAAAGCCGTTGACGAACATTTTGAAAACCCAGTTCTTTTCAAAATGGATGGTCGAACCGCGCTCCACTTTTTGTTCACCCGGCTTCAGCCGTCCGCTTTTCCACCAGCGTAATGCCATACCGCTTTGAGAAAGCGTGAACGAGAGGAACACACCAATAGCATAGAGTGGAATAAGACGGGTCACACTTGCATTGAACAACACCATCAAGATCGAGGCGATAACCGCAAGAGTGACAATACCGCGAGAATAGACCAGGCGGCTGCCGCGATAAGCAAGCTGGCGCGGAATAAATCCATCCTTGGCGATCAAAGCGCCAAGACGTGGAAAGTCTGCAAAGGCTGTGTTTGCGGCCATGATAAGGATGACCGTGGTCGCTGAAATTACCATGAGGTACATGGTCCCACGCCCATCGTAGATCGTTCTGGCGATCTGCGATATGACAGTTTCAGTTTCGGAAGGAACCGCATGAATGAAGTTCGTAATGTAGGAAATCCCAAGGAAGAATGTACTGAGGATGACCGACATCCAAATCAGGGTGATACCAGCGTTCTTGCTGCGAGGTTCTTTGAAAGCTGTGATGCCATTCGAGATCGCTTCGATACCCGTCAATGCTGCAGTGCCGCTTGAAAAAGCATGTAACAACAAGAAAGGCGTGATGACCGCAATGGCATCCCCATGGAATTCGATCTCTGGCGGGTCAACGACCATGCCAAGCGAACCGGTAATAAGGCGCCAAAGACCTGTGGTGATCATGATGAGCACGACCGCAATAAAGAAATAGGTTGGGATCGAGAATGCAGTTCCAGACTCTTTTACACCACGAAGGTTAACCAACATGATGAAAAGAATAAAGACCACCGCTAAAACCACACGATACTCATACAAACTTGGGAAGGCAGACACCAATTGAGCGACACCCGATGCGATCGACACTGATACGGTCAGAATGTAATCGGTAAGCAAGGCTGCCGCTGCGACCAGCGCCGGGAACTCGCCAAGGTTATCGCGTGAAACGATATAGGCACCACCGCCATCTGGGTAGGCATGGATAGTCTGCTCATAGGAAATGGACACGATCACCAAAAGCGCAACGATGGCAATGGCGATTGGGAATACATAACCGAACGCCATGGTGCCAGCAGCCGCCAAAATGACGAGAATTTCCTGGGTGGCGTATGCCGTAGAGGAAAGCGCATCTGAAGCGAATACCGCCAAGCCAACACGTTTTCCAATGGTTTGATGAGGCGCATCTGCTGTGGAAAGCGGACGGCCGATCAACCATGAACGCCAATTGCGCGGAGGTTTATATTCCGTTTTTCTTTCGATAATAGGGGTTTGTTTATTTTCTTGATCACTCATAAGTACCTGCTTTACAGGCAAAAATTATGCCCTTCCTGCGGAAGGACAGGATTGGATTATAGTCGGAATCTGCATTTCAGACATCACCTACTCGGGGGATACAGGATAACTAGACAGTAGTCTACACCTTAATGCATGAACTCCTGACGTGAAGACAGGAAAATATACGCATATCACGAAATTCTGGTTTCTTTTGGCTGAACGAGAGGGATCTGCAAATAGAAGGTGCTGCCTTTGCCAGCTACACTATCCACCCAGACGCGTCCACGGTGGTTTTCAGCAATGGACAGAACGATCGCCAGACCCAACCCCGAACCGGGCTGAGTGCGCGCTTCACGTTGTTTGCCCCGGTAGAACTTTTCGAACAAATGCGGAATGTCTTCAGAAGGGATGCCAATGCCCGAGTCTTCGATGGCAAAGATCAAATATTCAGGCTGCGAAATCGTTCTTATCGTCACTTTTCCTGCGGGTGTTGTGTACTTGATGGCATTCTCCACCAGGTTATAAACTGCCTGATGCAAAAGAGCCTGATCAGCTTCGACGGCGTGCGGCATGTCTTTGGGAAGTTCCACATTCAATTGGATATCCTTCTGCAAAGCCTGCAACTGCAAAGCACCCGTCACCCGTTCGATGATATCGAGCACGGGCACATTCTCCACTTGCAAGCCTACCCCAAATTCGATCCGTCCCAAGTCGAGCAGATTGTTGACCAGGCGAGACATATTCTCCACGCCAGTGATGATCTTCTTGACATATCCCTGCTGCTGCTCGTTCAATTCACCAACGGTATCAAGCATGGTGGCATAGCCGCGCATGAGCGTCAACGGTGAGCGCAAATCATGACTCACCGTGGACACGAACTCTGATTTCATCGTATCAAGTTCCTTAAAGTAGGTCACATCGCGCATGATGCATACCCGCCCGATCTGACGTCCCTCCACCATGACAGGTGAAGCGGTCGCAAGATAAGTACGACTATCGGGCAGAACAATTTCAGTAGATTGTTTTTCGGAAGTCGTGCTCTGTAACAATGTAAGCAGCGGACGAAGCTTGATGACCTTTTCGGTCTCCATCCCACTCCTTGTATCGTCGACAGCCTGTCTCAGTGCAGATGTTGCTGCATGGTTGGCAAGCAGCAACCGATTACGATGATCCGTCACCACAACAGGATCAGGTGATGAATTGATGATGGCTTCCAACTGTCGGCGCGAAGCTTCAACATTCAAGTACAAATGAGCGTTCGCCACAGCCAAAGCAGCCTGACCTGCCAAGGTGGTCATGAAACGAACATCTGAATCAGAGAACTTACGCGGTTGTTCATAACCCGCCCAGACCACACCGTAATAACGATTTTCATGTTGCAATGCCACAGCCAACAGCGCCAACGGTTGAGGTTTGTTCGGGTCAAGCAATAACTCGCGGGAACGAGTTAGGTTCGGAATAACGATCTTTTCCTGACTCTGGGCAAGATCGAGGATCTGGTCATCGAGGTAGGCGTATCTATCCTCCGCGGGTCCAGATGTAAAGCGAGAGGGAAGTTCGACATAAGTATCGGGGAGGATACTCGGCGAGAGCACCACACGAACCGAGTTCGCACCCGTGGATATGATCGCCTCCAACACCGGCTTGACTGCATCCTGCATCTCCAGGCTGGATGCCACACCCTGACTAACCTGCAAGAGACGGTTGATCTCTTCAAGGCGCGCACTCAGACCAATGCGCATCTGCTCAAAGGCACGGCGCAGTTGAGCGACCTCATCTTCACCCGTCACCTGCAAGGGATGGTCAAGATTGCCTTGCGCGATCCGATTCGCTTCAGCTGCCAAACCTTTTAAGGACCCCGTCACCACGCGCAAACCAAGCCGCAGCGAAACCAGTGCAACCACTGCGAGGATAACGATCATCAACGCCAACGGAGTAGCGATGTTCAACGCCAATTGCTGCGCCCGCTGGGCAGGGATGGTCAATACGATCGCCCATGGACGTCCAACCACTGGGTGGTAATACACCAATTGACGGGTGCCATCGGCAGCGGTGTCATCAAAGAAGAAAGGCTCGGGTCCTTGCTGACCTTCATAAGTAGTCAATGAATATTCTGCATTGGAATGGTAGACGATGCGATTCGCGTCATCTACCAACATACCAAAACCATCAAGATCGCTCATATTATCGAGACTTTTGATGAGCGGCAATGTCAACGGGTTGGCTTCGATGGTGGTTCGACCGATCAACACACGTTGAACGACATTATCCCCATCTCGGATCGCCGCTAAATACGAAACCCGTGCCGAACCTTCTTGTGAGATCGGTGGAATGGAATAGACCTGAGTCAACACACCCTGAGTTGAAAGCAATAAACCCGTATCTTCTTCAGGGTAGAGCTTAAATCCCGGGCGGGTATCTTCGGGATAGATCGCTAATATGTCTTTGGTCGTGGCATCCAAAACAATGAACTGATCAAAGTATGGAACTGATTTGATACGGGAACCAATAATACCTGTCAGGTCTGAGCCAGTGGCAGTTAACATCTCCGGTTCAGAAGCAAGCTGTACTGCCAGGTTCTGCCCGGTCTCCAAAAAGAATGGCACGCTTTGTGCAGCCGATTCCCCCGCACTGGACAAACGGTCTTCCAACATACCACGGGCTGCCTGCCCCGCCACCACCCATCCGCCGATGAGCAAACTTAGCAACAAGACGAGGATGAATGAGCCTACTGCAAAGATAAAGCGAGACTCTAAACTTTTCTCACTAGGTGAAGGCTGCAATGGTTGTTTGCCACCCCAATTGGCGGGGAACATGGTTGAAATGATCTGCGATACCAAACCGCCGATCAACATCTCACCACCAAAGGCAAGAGTTACCACCAGCGCGTTGCTAATGGCAAAGTCCAAGCGCGCGGTGGCAGGGATGTCTGTGCCCCATTGCGTGAAGAGTGCGCTCAACGTATAGAACAATGTGTGGATCGGCACCAAAAGCAATGCCCCCACCAACGGCTGTCGCAACAAGTGATACGCAGGGGTTCGATATCGCTGGCGTGAATTGAGCGAGAACCACACACCTAAAAGAGCAAATTCAACGATCGGAAAAAGCGAGTACAAATCCCATGTGCCGCGGAGCAGACCAGCAAAGGCACCAAGGATGGCAGCCGCGATCGGACCAAGCAACCCACCGCCCAGCAACCACGGAATGGCAGAAAAAACCATCAGCGCAGAACCCGGCGCATCGGCGGGCAAACCAGGCAAAGGGCGAATAGAGCCGGAGGTCAGTCTTAATCCGATAAATAAATTGAAAAGAGGAACCAGCAGAAATAGAACAAGAAAAAGCCCCCATCCCCTTGAACCCCAAGCACTCTGCCCTGCGCGATGACGATACAGATATACCGCCAACCCCATAAACAAACATACCCATATGATCCATCCTGCAAGAGTGGGCTGGGCGGGGAACGCAATGCCTGCAAGGAGTGAAGGGATAAAATCCATTTTTCAGAATTATAGCCTCAAATATCAGCTATGGTTCTTGAGGTGCTTTACATTTTTGGAATTATCCCCCGCGATATTTCTCTGGAAGCAGTTCTGCCAGCGCCGCCATGATACGATTCGTCCCCTCGGTCATCGCTTCTTTCCTAGCCGACGGTTGTTCAGTGAGTTGGAAAACTTTTCCTACCCGAACCCTGACCTGCGCCCGCTGCAATCTTCTCAGATGCCCATATACATTTTCATTCTCTGTGCCGGTGATGGCAATTGGCAAGATCGGCGCGCCAGATTTATAAGCAATGAACGCCGCTCCACCTGAACCTTCTTCCAAAGCCCCGGTCAGCGAATAACGCCCTTCTGGGGCAATGACAATGATGCGACCTTCTGCCAACCCATCGAGCGCAGCGCGAAGGGCACGTTTATCGGGTCGCCCACGATGCAGCCAGATGATGCCGTACCAATACATGAGCCTGCCAAGAATGGGCAGGTCATATAGTTCGATCTTGCCAAGGGCATCAGGCGTGAATGGCAGCGATGAAATCAACGCCGGCACATCGGAGTCTCCCAAATGATTGATGACGATCAACAAGGGTCCTTTGCGCGGCAGATTCTCCACCCCTTCAGTTGTAACGCGCAAGCAAGCCCAAGCAACAAGTTTTACCAGCCCATGCGAAAATTTACGAAAGGCAAGACGGGCGGGAGACAAAACGGGCAGCCGCACTAATTCCGGCTTCCAAACTTCGGTGACGGGTTTAGGCGGCTGTTCGATATCAGACATAAATATTTATTTGCACATTTCCAAAATTTTAGCGAAGACTTCTTCTTCAGATAATTTATCGGTATCCAACACCAACGCATCATCAGCAGGGCGCAGCGGAGCAACAGCGCGGGTGGAATCCAACCGGTCGCGCTCGATCATCTTCTTGAGGATCTCGTCATAATTGGCTTGTTC
>JBEBCV010000258.1:0-4161 GCA_041157505.1 Chloroflexota bacterium
TGCCTTTTTCTACATCCTTGGGACCGATCTCCACGCGGACAGGTACGCCGCGCATTTCCCAGTCGTTGAACTTGAAGCCGCTGGAAACATTGTCGCGGTCATCGAACTTGACGCGCACGCCTGCAGTCTTGATCTCTGCAAAGAGGCGGTCGGCAACTTCCATCACCTTTTCTTTTTCAGCGTCGTTCTTGAAAATAGGCACGACCACGACTTGAATCGGGGCGAGGCGGGGCGGTAGGACGAGACCATTGTCATCGCCATGCACCATGATCATCGCGCCGATGATGCGGGACGAGATCGCCCATGAGGTTGTCTGGGCGAAGGTCAGTTTGTTGTCTTTATTCAAAAATTGGATCTCGAACGCCTTAGCGAAGTTATCGCCAAAATAATGGGATGTTCCTGACTGCAACGCGCGCTTATCCCACATCATCGCTTCAATGGATGTGGTGATCTGCGCACCGGCAAATCGCTCGGTTTCGCTTTTGGTTCCTTTGAGCACTGGGATGGCAGCTTCTTCGAGGCAGAAGCGTTCGTAAATATCGAGGATGCGGTACATTTCCTCTTTAGCTTCTTCTTCGCTGGAGTGTGCGGTGTGCCCCTCATGCCAGTAGAACTCCGCAGTGCGTAGGAAAAGTTTGGTGCGCAATTCCCAACGCATCACCGAACCCCACTGCACGATCAACAACGGCAGGTCGCGCCACGATTTGACCCACTTCGAATACATGTGACCGATGATGGTTTCTGAGGTGGGGCGTACAGCGAGTTTTTCTTCGAGTTCCTGTCCGCCGCCGTGGGTGACGACTGCCAACTCTGGCGCAAAGCCTTCCACATGTTCCTTTTCTTTTTCAAAGAAGGACATTGGAATAAGAGTGGGGAACGCCGCGTTGACGTGATTAGTCTTCTTGAACTCAGTGTCCAGCCACGAACAGATATTTTCCCAAAGTGCCCAGCCATACGGCTTGACCACCATGCATCCGCGCACGGGAGCGTAGTCTGCCATGTCGGAGCGTATCACTAATTGGTTGTACCATTCGGAAAAGTCTTCTGCTCGGGTGGGTAATTTTTCTTCTGCCATTTTGACCTCGTTTTGTCATTGTAGGGGCGAGGTTTCGTCGCCCATGTAATTTTTGTGTATTGGGCGGCGGATACCGCCCCTACGTGTTATCCCAAGTGATCTACTGCAGTTTTCACATCGCCCGCAAAGTATAACAAGTCTCTATGGGTTGCGGACATGTAATTCTCAAAATCCGTGAAGAACTGATCGAACGTGGACTGCCAACCGTGCCCGATCAGTATTAGAGGTCGTCGGGGCAGCGACTCCACGATCATCAAATTCCACATCAACGAAACTTCTGTCAACGTGCCGGGACCACCCGGTAAAGCGATCGCCGCGTCGCAGTTATCTATCAAACCATGCAGGCGTTCATACAACGACTGCCTACGGATCTCTTCCTTGATCCACGGGTTCGGCTTGGACTTACGCCATTCTTCAATGTCAATACACGTCACGCCGATGACATGACCGCCCGCTTCGTGCGCGCCGCGTGAGACGGCTTCCATCGTGCCCATGTAACCACCGTTCAACACGGTGTGTCCATGCTGGGCGAGGAGTGAGCCCAATTCGCGCGCTTCCTCGTATGCGGGTGTTCCTTCTTTCGGCTGTGCGCCGCCAAATACAGTTACCTTCATAAGATCACCTTGTCGAAGGTCAAAAGTCAAAGGTCAACGACTTTCGACCTTCGACTTTTGACTCATTTTTTATCCCAAGTTCTTGTTTTATTCTTTTCTATCTTCTTCAATACCGCATCTTCCAAATCAATTCCAGAAACCGAAGCCAGTTGCAAAAGATACAACAGTACATCTGCTAACTCGCTGCCCAACTCTTCGCGGTCTTTAATTTCATCCGTAAATTGAAAATGTTCCAAAATCTCTGCGGCTTCAATGGAAAGTGACACTGCCAAATTACGCGGCGTCTGCGGGCGTTTGCTATCTACCTCATACCAACCCTTCGACTTCACCAACGCGTGCATTGCTTCTGTCAATTCTTTGATCGTCATTTCGTTCATCTTCACCATCCAATAAAAAACGGCTCACCAAGTCTGGGAGCCGTTTGGGCACACTTAAGTGAACCTAGCCAGACCTGGAGGATGTAAAACATCGAGGGGACGGGTTTGGGTTCATTAACATATATCGATTATACCCAACGTTCAAAAATTGCATAAGGGCGCATTTTTGAACTTGTGCATATATAAGTGTAAAATTGAATTTATGCAAAAGGATGACGTGCTTCGCCTCATGCGGGACCCAAACCTGATTCACCCTGAAAAGTTGACCTTACTCTCGAACATCGCCAACCTAGCTGAAACCCTCAATATGTCTTGCTACCTTGTCGGTGGCTCCGTCCGTGACCTTTTGCTGGGCAGACCCATCAACGACCTGGACGTGATTGTTGAGGGAGATGCGATCGATCTTGCAAAAAAACTGGTCGAAGTCTACGGTGGCAAGCAAACTCCACATTTTAAATTCCGCACCGCTTTTTGGCATGTGCCAAACTCAGAACACGTTGTTGACCTTATTACGGCTCGTAATGAAACGTATGAAAAGCCGGGCGCGTTGCCGAATGTCAAACCATCCACGATCGAAGATGACCTTGCCCGGCGAGACTTCACCATTAATGCCATGGCGTTACGTTTGGACGGAGAAGGTATGGGCGAAGTATTGGACCCCTTGGGAGGTGGAGCAGACCTCGAGCGGGGAGTGATCCGATATCTTCATCCCAATTCTTTTATAGATGACCCAACCCGCATCTTCCGTGCCATTCGGTATGAAACACGCTATGGATTTGAAATTGAACCAGAAACCTTGGCTGCCATAAATAAAGTAGCTCTCAAAGTTCTTCAGTCATTAAGCGGCGAACGACTGCGTAATGAGTTGGACTTGATCCTTGATGAGGACGAGGCTGCTCGTATGGTTTTGCGTGTAGCCAGTTTGGGGATATTAGATGCCATTCACCCTACCATGCCTGAATTCAATCAAGATTATGCGGAATATCTTGAAATGGATACGCATCTCGATGTGCAAGCCGACCGGCGTGCAATGGGGTTTATTCTTTGGTTCATGGATCTATCTGAAGAAGATATTTTTTTGTTAGTCAATAGGTTGGACTTTTCAAACGAGATGTCGTTGAACGTGTGGGCGGGGGCGCAGTTGAAACGCAGTCTTGTGCACTTGATTGGAGCAAGACCAAGCGAGTGGACGTATGCGCTGGAAAAATTGCCATTGCTCGCCATTTATGCCGTGTATCTGATTTCACGCGAGAATGCTTTATTGAGTTACATTTCGATCTGGCGACATGTGAGGCCGCGTACAACTGGAAATGATCTGAAGGCGATGGGTCTGCCGCCAGGTCCACGGTTTAGTGAGATACTAATTCGGCTGCGTTCCGCGTGGCTGGATGGTGAAGTGAGCAATGAATCTCAGGAAAAGGAACTACTTGCCAAACTTCTATGAACCTTCAACCCTATCTCGAGTTTGCAACTTCCCTTGCGTATCATGCAGGGAAGATTACCTTAAGGTACTTCAATACAGGGGTGGTGCCAGACCGTAAAGAGAACAATGACCCGGTAACGATTGCCGACCGTGAAGCAGAAGCATTTGTCCGCGCGGAGGTGGAGAAGCATTATCCGGGGCATGCGATCGTGGGCGAGGAGTATGGCGAGAATGGCAATGGACATGCCTTTCGCTGGATCGTGGACCCGATCGATGGGACGATCTCGTTTGTGCAAGGTGTGCCGTTGTATGGTGTATTGATCGCGTTGGAGATCGAGGGGATCGTGAAAGTGGGAGCGGCATACTTCCCGCCCCTGGACGAGATGTTGACCGCCGGAGATGGTCTTGGTTGTTGGTGGAATGGACGCCGAGCACGTGTTTCGAACGTGAGCAAACTTTCAGAAGCCTGTGTGGTCACTTCCGATTTTCAACACTTATCTGCCAAAATGAATGATATTGTGCCGCGCTTTGAGCGGAAAAATGCGTTACTTCGCACTTGGGGCGATGCATATGGATATTTGCTGGTCGCCACCGGTCGCGCAGAAGTGGCGCTTGATCCGCGTATGGATGTGTATGATTGTGGACCATACCCGGTCATTATGCAGGAAGCGG
>JBEBCV010000259.1:0-2971 GCA_041157505.1 Chloroflexota bacterium
ATCCGCGGACCCTGGCACGAAGCGTTCATTGACGTCATGATGTCTTCTTTCTATCTGGACAATGAAAGCAACGTACCCACATATATCAACGCGCTGTTACTCTTCATACCATCCCTTCTACTAGCCGCCATTGGTGTTTGGAAAAACAACTTCAAAGATAAATACCGATTTCAATGGAATGCGCTTGCCTTTATCTTTTTCCTGCTATCCATCGATGAAATTGCGTCCTTTCACGAACGCCTCATCAAACCCATGCGTGCTGTTGCGGGCGCAGAAGGCTTCTTCTATTTCGCATGGGTAATTCCTGGAATGGCGGCCATCGCTTTATTCGCCTTCTTGTTTTTCACATATTTTTGGCATCTTGAAACCAAATTCAAATTATTGTTCTTCTTTTCATTGGCTGTTTACCTTGGCGGTGTGATAGGCGGCGAAATGATCAGCGGATACTATGCCGCCAACCTTGGGCAGAAGAATTACACCTACGCCGTAGTTGCCAGTCTTGAAGAATCAATTGAAATGTTCGGTTGTTCCCTCATCATCTATTCCCTGCTTGAATACATAAAGCAATATTTACCCGAAGGACTAACATTCAAATCATCATGATTCCAGATCGTGTTATCACTCTCGCTGAACTAAAACGCAACACTGGCGAACGCGGCACCCGCATGTGGATCGCGCACAATGGTATTGTCTACGATGTAACTGAGTGCCCAAAATGGCGGGTTGGCTTGCATGAATTTCTCCACTTTCCTGGGCAAGACCTGAGCAGCGAAATGCAAGATGCTCCCCATGCGGAAGAAGTATTCAAACATGATTGTGTAAAGATAGTTGGCAAGTTAGAAAGTTCAATCGTCTAAAAAGGATATCAAGAAATGACATCCCTCAAATGGTGGCAATCCGCTGTTTTTTATCAGATATATCCCCGCTCCTTTGCAGATGGCAATGGAGACGGCATTGGTGATTTCAAAGGCATCACCGAAAAGCTCGATTACCTCGTCAGCCTTGGCGTGGATGCGCTCTGGCTTTCGCCACACTTCCCCTCTCCAAACTGGGATTGCGGCTATGATATTTCAGACTATACCAACGTCGCGCCTGAATACGGTTCCCTCGATGATTTCAAACACTTTCTTAGCGAAGCCCACAAGCGCAACCTGCGCGTCATCCTGGACCTTGTCCTGAATCACACCTCAGACGAACATCCCTGGTTCCTTGAGTCGAAGTCCAGCCGCGACAACCCCAAAGCAGATTGGTACGTTTGGGTTGATACCCCACCCAACAACTGGCAATCCTGCTTCGATGGTGAAGCGTGGACGTACGTCCCTGAACGCAACCAGTATTACTATCACTACTTCATGAAACAGCAGCCGGATCTGAATTGGCACAATCCTGAAGTTAAACAAGCCATGTGGGATGCCATCCGTTTCTGGCTCGATCTCGGCGTGGATGGATATCGTCTGGACGCCATTGGCACCATTTTTGAAGACCCAAATCTGACATCGCATACCGTCCCCATGAATTTGGCGGAACTTCGCCGTTTCTCTGAGCTCGCTCATGCCGATGAAGAAAAGAAATTGAAGGATCAATATTGGCAGGACATGTTCAAAAATCAATTAGGGCAACCCGGAGTACACGAGTTGATGAAAGAACTGCGCGCCATCATCAATGAATACGATGGTGACCGGATGCTGGTCGGTGAAGATGACAATATTGACTACATGGGCAATGGCGATGATGAGTTACACCTTGTCTTCAATTTCCCACTTGCAAATACAAATCGCATTTTGCCTGAACATATCCGTAACAACCAACAAGAACGGATTGCCCGCTTAAACAAACTTTCTCAAGGCAATTGGGCATGCAATACTCTTGGGAATCATGACCGTTCCCGCATCTATACCTGCTACAGCGATAAACTTCACGACGCTGAACTGGCGCGTCTCAATGCTGCCCTCGTACTTACTCTAAAAGGTACGCCTTTCCTCTACAATGGTGAAGAGATCGGCATGACAGATTACATGCTGACGGATATTTCACAGGTAAAGGATACGATGGGAACATGGTATTACCATGCCATCGTGACAGACATGGGTGTACATCCCGAAGAAGCCTTGATCCGCACTGCTGAAATGACGCGCGACAAGAACCGTACGCCCATGCACTGGTCAAACAAGCCCAATGCTGGTTTTTCACCCGAAGATGTGCAAACCTGGCTACCAGTCAACCCGAACTATAAAGAGGGCATAAACGTTTATGAGCAGGAGCAAAACCCAAGCTCGATCTTGAATTACTATAAGCACTTGCTAAAGGTCCGTAAGGCAACACCAGCCTTGATCGAAGGTGAATATCTTCCAATTCATACAGGTGCAAAAGAATATTTTGCATTTTTGAGAAAGACGGAAAATCAGACCGTATTGGTTGTGCTAA
Source organism: Chloroflexota bacterium (assembly GCA_041157505.1). Taxonomy (GTDB): domain Bacteria; phylum Chloroflexota; class Anaerolineae; order Anaerolineales; family Villigracilaceae; genus Villigracilis. The sequence goes on from JBEBCV010000259.1 coordinate 2,425, forward strand.
ATTATTCCGATCAACGCCTCCCTCTGAATTTTTCGGATGAGGAAGATGTCAAGGGAAAAAGCCTGCACACCCTCTTTACGAGTGCTGTCCGTTCACCTGCTGATCACACAGCAGATAGCCTCACTGTCGCACCGTTTGAAGTCTTTATCTCGGAAGTGACCTCATGAGTGAGGAAAGAGCGAAACCCAAGGCGTTTGCCACCCTATGCGGACGTATCTTCCGTGACACAGACCCTCAATACTTTCCATCGGCACAACACAAAGGGAAGAAAATTCTGCTGTGCACAGAAGCTTGTCTTGGTGCCTTCCTCGCTGACCCCGATATTTTTTGCAAAGTACACCGCAACTCAGACAAAACCGCCGCCCGCATGAAAACTGAGATCGAACATCTTATTGGTCTTTGGAGCAGGTATGATTCCTCCACGAAAAGCGATTGAGTACGAACGATTTGAATTCAAGAAATGGGAGCACTTTGAAACAGAGACCATTGTTGAAACTCCAGTCTCACTGACAGTGAACGGTCAGGTATGGATCTCGTTCATGTGTAC
>JBEBCV010000260.1:0-6718 GCA_041157505.1 Chloroflexota bacterium
TTTGTAATTACTATGCCACTGCACAGGTTCTCATGCTGCGCAGTTTGGGCATCCCTGCCCGCCTTGCGGTGGGATATGCCCAAGGTCAGCCAAACATTCAAAAAAGTTTATATGTCGTTCGTGAAAAAGATCTGCATGCCTGGCCCGAGGTGTATTTCCCTGAATATGGTTGGATCGAGTTCGAGCCGACGACCAATCAACAACCCATTGAACGCCTCGAAGAGCGCGAAGAAAAACCTGTGGATGTTCCATTTGGCAATAACCCCGCCCAGCCTCAGATCCAACCGGATGTAGAATTCACGCCAGATCAAGAACCATTAACTGCCGATAATCAATCACAAGGGACTTTATGGCTGGATAGGCTGGCCATGCTCCTCCCATGGTTGGGCAGCGTGTTCTTCATCCTGCTTGCCATCGTGTTGAAGCAACGCTTTGCCCCACAGGTGACTGCCGCCTCTGTCATGAAACGGGTCATCGAACGCAGCGGCTGGACTCCACCACGCTGGCTGCGCCGTTGGTTGGTGTTTGCAAATCAATCTGCCATCCAACGTCATTTCCATAATATAAACATCAGCTTGAAATGGATGAAGCGCCCACAACCTGTTCATATCACGGCGGCAGAACGGGCACAATTATTGAAGAACCTGCTGCCAAACGCATCGGCTTCGATCGATACGCTTCTAAACGAACTTCAGGCTGAATTATTCACTCCATATGGTGGTAATGAAGGACTTGCCCGCCGTGCTGCATGGGATATCCTTTCTAAAACCATACAAAGCAGAGTAAAAATCATCATCTTGGGATACAATTATTCAGGAATCAAGGAAACCTCGCAGTAGTCCCTTTATGATGGAGAACTCCACCCGCCCCCGCACCGTTCACGACCAATTATCTGCCCTCGCCATCCTTGCCGGAAAGATCCGCACGGAACTTGGCACAGGAAAAGTAAAACCATCAAAGGAATTGCTGGAACAATTGCATTTCCTGCAATCAACGCTGGAAACGATCGGCAGCAAGATGGAAGTCTTCCAGCGTGAGCATGGCAACATGTTGGCGCTCGTTGAGACAGGCCAAGTTATCAACTCTTCACTTGAGTTGGATGAAGTTCTTCTGATCGTGATGGATAATATCGTGCGCCTTACCAAGGCAGAGCGCGGCTTTTTGATGCTGCGCAACGAAGGCGGAGAAATGATCGCCCGCGTAGCACGCAACTGGGAAATGGAATCCATCAATTCTTCCGAAAAGAATGTCAGCCGATCCGTTGTTCAGCGTGTGATCGATACGGGTGAGTCTGTCGTTACCACCAATGCACAGGAAGACAAACGCTTCGTAGGGCAGGAAAGTATTGTTGCCTTCAACCTGCGCTCCATTCTATGTGTTCCCCTCAAAGTCAAAAATGAACTCATTGGGGTCATCTACGCCGATAACCGCATCCGTGCTGGTATCTTTGCTGACACTGAAAAAGAACTGCTCGAAGCTTTTGCAAATCAAGCCGCCATTGCCATCGACAATGCGCGTCTATTCTCTTCGCTCAAAGGCACACTTGAAGAAGTGACCGCCCTCAAGAACCTGATGGACAACGTCTTTGCCTCCATTGCCAGCGGCGTGATCACTGCGGATGTGCAGGATACGATCACACTTGCCAATCGCGCGGCAGAAACCATCCTTGGTTCCACTACACAGGACATCATTGGTCATCATCTTAACGAAGCGCTTGCTTCCGTCTCAAGTGAGCTGGGTCCACATCTGACAGAAGTCCGTAAGACCGACAAACCCATTGTGGATTTGGAGATCAGCCACAACCTGCCCAAACGAGGCAATGTGGATTGGCGCTTAAATCTCTCTCCACTCAAAGATGCGAGCCAGAAGACTCAAGGTGTGGCGATCGTTTTGGATGACCTCACAGAACGAAAGAAGTTGGAGGCGCAGCGCCGCCTCTTTGAACGCATGGTCTCCCCCGCTGTCATCGAACAGCTCGATCCGAATAGTTTGCAACTTGGAGGCAAACGCACCGAGATCACAGCCTTGTTTGCCGATATCCGCGGGTTTACCACTTACAGCGAACACCTTGCCCCAGAACGTTTGGTGAGCATCCTTAACTTGTATCTTGCTGCCATGGCAGATGCCGTCCTAGCGCAGGAAGGCACCGTAGACAAGTTCATGGGCGATGCCATCATGGCATGGTTCAATGCCCCTATTCCCCAACCTGACCATACTCTGCGAGCCGTAAAAACCGCGCTTGCCATCCGTGAATCGATCGAGAACTTATATAAGGAGCTTTCCAGTGACTCGCACCTTTCGTTTGGTGTGGGTATTCACTTCGGTGATGCTGTCCTTGGTTTGATCGGCACCGAAAAACGACTTGAGTACACTGCCATCAGTGACACGGTTAACACCGCAAAAAGGATCCAGGAAAATTCAGCAAAGAACCAGATCCTTATCAGCCGTGAAGCGTTCGAACGAGTGAAAGACGAAGTAGATGCGCGACCAATAGCGGAAATGGCGGTTAAAGGCAAATCAAAACCGGTGGAAGTGCTAGAGATCATGGGGATGAAGTAAATAAATAAGTAATGAAACATAAGAGGCTTTCGAAGTAAAACACTTCGAAAGCCTCTTTATTATTTATCCAACTATTCAACTAACTACCCCGCCATCTCTACAAATCTCACCAAACTTTCCATCCCTTTTTCGATGGGTTCAGTATCAATATATTCGCTCAAGGTATGTGCGCCACCACCGGTGGTCACCCCCATCACAACAGCAGGTATGGATTTGCTCAGGGGAATATTTGCATCTGTTGAGCCAGTTGTCAACGAAGCATCCATGCCTTGAGCTTGTAAACACTCCACTGCCAACTTCACAATGGGGTGATCAGCCATGATCTGTCCGGCAGGACGTTCCCCAATGATCTCAGCTTGAATTTTTACACCTTCATGATTCCAATGCAAAATAATATCTTCCACCTGCGAAACGATCTTAGCCAGCACAGCTGGATCTTCAGAACGTAGGTCCAACTCGCATTTGGCTTCTGCTGCCAGCACATTCACACCCGTCCCGCCGAGAATGGTACCAACGTTCATCGTTGTCCGCGGTTCACGCGGTAAACGGATCTGCGTCAATTGCGTGATCAATGCCGCCAGTTCATGCACCGCCGAAGGCTGACCATAATCAGACCATGAATGTCCCCCACGGGTCTTGGCCGCAATGCGATAACGTCTCACCCCGATGGCACGATGATAGACATGCCCAAGCGCCAAGCCTTCCAATACCAGGTATCCAATTTCATCTTTTCCAAAACGTTCCACTACACCGCGCATCCCACGCAGGTCGCCAAGCCCCTCCTCCCCCACATTCGCCGCAAACCAAACATCGTGCTTCAACTCAATCTTCCGTTCGCGGATCGCCCAAAGGATGCCGAACAACGCCGCAACCCCAATGGAATTATCGCCAATGCCCGGACCAAAGACCTTACCCGCTTCTTCCTTAATCTGCAGTTTGGTCCCCGCCGGGAACACCGTGTCCAAGTGAGCAGATACGATCAACGCTCGAGCCTTCTTCTGCTTTCCCGCCAACCTTGCATAGACGTTTCCCAGCGAGTCCATGGAAACATCTTCGAGTTTTTCCTGAATGAACAGGTCGCGGACAAATTCTCCCCGTGGACCCTCCGCGAAGGTAGGCGCAGAGATCTGTTGGATTTGTATGGCAAGATCAAGGACTTTTTTGGAGAGTGTCATGGTAACTGCAATCGTAAATCTGCAAGCGTAAATCGTCAATTGTCAGATTTCTCTAGCCATTTCTTTTAAGGCATGCAAGCGGGCCTCTGCCAAGCCTGGCATGGCATCTAAGGTGGCAAATGCCCCGATTCCTTCCAGTTTTAGAGAAGCAGATACATTTCCATGCAAAGTTGCCTGCAATGGGTCGTTCGTACGTTGATAACCCGCTAGGAACCCACCGCAGAAAGCGTCGCCTGCTCCGGTTGGGTCTATAAGACGGGCGGGGTAGGCAGGAACTTCATATCGTCTTTTTGACTCCGCATCATAGACGAGCTGTCCTTGTGCTCCGCGTTTGATTACGATGATCCGAGGTCCGAATTCGCTGACACGATGTGCCATATCCCAGAGATCGTGGCTTTCACCCCAAAACAGTGAGCGCATCTCATCTTCTGATGGAAGGAACGCCTTTACTCCTTGCAACACCACACGGAGGTCACGCCAAAAGGTAGGTTTCATGTATCCGGGAGCAGGATCCAGGCTAACCATTTGATTCGAACCGCCCTTGAATAGATTTACCATCTGGCTCTGGCTGGTAAAGTCAAAGGGACAGAGATGCAGGAAGTTGATGTTTCGATATTTCTTTGGCACAAAGAGCGCTGCCGGAGAAAGCGGATCCGTTTCACGCAAGTCTTTAACCGTTTCATCCCTTGGCTGATATCCAAGCAGTGATTTCGGAAAAGTCAATTCACGACGCGCAAAATGTGAAACGGCATTGGATGTGCTGCGTTCATTCACATCGGTATAGGCGATCACACTGCGCAAATCGGCATGTTTACTTTCACTATCAAAGTAAATGCCCTCAACATTCAACCCGCGTTCATTCAGGGCATTCACCCACTCGATTGGATATTCCTGATTCACTCTTGATATCAGTGCAATAGAACCATCCCACACGGAAAGTCCACCAGTGGCATATAAAAGGTTCCCACCGGGAGAATCCAAACGTGGACTTCCATTCGGCGGTAAAAGATATTCACGGGTGAGTTTGCCTGCAATGGCAAAAGTGAGAGACATTCGATTTTCGATTCTAGATTTACGATTTTTTTGATTGGCGCATCCAGGCAGGTTTTTGAGCAGCCACCTTTTTGAATGTTGGGCAATCTTTTTGGTGAGCACCGGGCAAATAGCCTGTGGACATAAGAAACTCGTTCACGATCTCGCCGCCGGTAAAGACGAAGGTCTTTTTGAACAACTTGGTCCATTCATCTTTGGTGAGCGGGTGGTTTTTGTCCAACCAGTTCTTAAAGGAGCCATGTTCTTTTTGCAATTCAAGGATCTTCTGCGCATTAACAATGGCAGCATTAACCTTCAGTTTATTTCTGATGATGCCTTCGTCACTCATCAGTCTTCCTCTATCTTCTTCTGTATATTTGGCAACTTTCTTGATGTTGAACTTATGAAACGCTTTGCGAAAATTCTCCGCTCTTTTCAATATCAATATCCATGAAAGCCCGGCTTGGTTGATCTCAAGCACAAGACGTTCGAACAATTCATTATCATCCTCAATAGGAAAACCGTATTGGGTATCGTGGTAATTCTTATTAAAAGTATCTTCAGGGTGCGAATTGCAATAGTCACAATATGTGGTCATTAAGATTCAGCCTCTCGTTTCAGTTGGTCACGGATATCTTGCGGTAGTTGATTGATGGGAAGGTCCAGCAAGGCGGCTTGCAAACCGTAGAGCATGTTCAAGGATACTTTATCAGGATAAGCGGCTTTCACTCGTTTGTACGTTTCGACCACACCCAGACGGGCGACATCTTCAAGGGTATTCACTCCAACAGATGCAAGCCATTCATTGCTTTTGGGTCCAATATTTTTCATAGAGCTATTTCCATTACCGGTAAAATTCGCAGCTGCCCATCGATCTCACTGCGATGCTCGCCAACTTTCCTTGCACCCATATGTTCATAAAAGGATTGAGCGTTCGGGTCCGCTTCGATCTTTAATTTGGACGCACCTCGCATACGACTTCTTTCGAGAGCGTGTACGAACAGTTCCTTGCCTACTCCCTTGCCCATGAAAGATGGATACACCCAAAGATTATCCAACCAGAGGTCTTCATCCTGCTTCAGGGAGAAATAAGCGGCAGGTTCATCTTGGACTATTGCAATCCATGTTTCATTGAGAACAATATAGTCTGGGTGGATCGTTAGCAGGGGCAGCCATTGTTGGATCCAATTCTCAGGGTAGTTCCAGTGGCTTTTGGCAGCGATGGTGATGCGAGTGAGAGCCTCTGCGTGTGCAGGTTGAGCTCGGACGATCATTTGAATGCGGATGCCTGTTTGAGCACATCGTCAAAATGCAACTGGTCGTGGTAAATACCGATCCGCAAGGTGACGATCAGATTGCACCAGCCAAAGACAGGGTCATAAATATACAAGTTGCCCAAAACGTCATCATCTTTGCCTTCAAAGAATGTTCGAATGTTCTTGTGCAGGTCACGCAATTCCTGTTTGAGTTCTTCCAAAACTACAGGCTTGCGCGGATTGTATCTTGGCGTCCACATAAAGCCGACCCATTGGGGAAATTTTGGGTCACGGTATACGTCACCGATCTCGGTTACATATGCGCGGTTGCGCTTCGCACGACCGTACCAACCCAACCAATTCCACATGAAACGAACAATGGGATAAGAGGACGCCATCAACAGGTAGTTATGATCCAGGATCTCGCCAATGCTCCATTCTTTTGGAGCCGGTCTCTCCCATAATTGCCCATCGGTAAGACCATCCAATACAGAAAAGATGGTCTCTCGTTGAGAGTCCATGAGATCGAGGTACGTTTGTATGATTTGACTTGTCATTCTTCTTTCTTGCTCAGGCCCTTGTTTGGTATGTGGAATTTGAAAAAATGAAAATCATAGCCGCGAATGTTCTTAATTCGCGGCAAAGCGCTTATCCAACCACTCGAATCTCTCTTGGCATGTCAGAGAGACTTTCTGC
>JBEBCV010000261.1:0-3670 GCA_041157505.1 Chloroflexota bacterium
GAGCACAACCATAAAGGTTGTGCTCATTTTTTGTGAAACCAAATAGACCATTGCCTATGGTCAGTACACACAACTTCCACACATTTCCTCCATTCCTTTGTAATACTGCTGTGCAAAAATATTCTTAAGTTTACAAATGGAGGTAAACATGAAAAATAATAAATGGATTTGGTGGACCCTCACCATTTTGCTTACTCTCGTTGTTCTGGCAGGGGTTGCTTTTGCCGGGTTCCGATTTGGTGTGATGCAGAGCGCTAACCTGACTGCGGATGGCACGGCTTTCTTGTTCCACCATGGAGGACGCGGATTTGACGGCATGCACGATGGCTTTGATTTGCGCAGCTTCGATCACGGACGTGACTTTGGGGGGCGCGGCGGGTTTGGGATCTTCTCCCCGCTGTTTGGTCTGCTGCGCCTTGCGGTATTTGGCGGGTTGATCTGGCTGGCGTACACCTTTGTCAAACGCAGCGGCTGGCGCGTGGTGAATGTCAATGCGCAGCAGGCTGCTCCGGCATCCCCTGCCCCTGAGGTGGTGGAAGCCGAAGAAAAAAAGGACGAGGCGTAGTCCACGGCTGATAACGCTGAACCAACACCCGCCTTGGAGAGAGGCGGGTGTTCTTAATCCACATAATTTCTTCACAGGGTTTATGAGATAATCCCAAAATGCCTCAGACAATACTTATCGTAGATGATGAAAGACGCATGGTTTCGCTCCTGCAAAGTTACCTTGAACAGGAGGGATATCACGTTGTCACTGCTTTTAATGGGCGTGAAGCGCTGGAAGTGGCACACCGTGAAAGCCCAGACCTGGTGGTGCTCGATATTATGATGCCGGAAATGAACGGCTATGAATTCATGAAAGCCCGCCGTTCAAAAAGTGATACGCCCATCATCATGTTGACCGCCAAGGTCGAAGATGATGACAAGATCATCGGGCTAGAACTTGGCGCAGACGATTATGTGACCAAACCATTCAAGCCGCGCGAATTGATGGCGCGTGTTCGCAATGTATTGCGCCGTGCCGGTAAGAATGAAGCTCAGGGTCAAACATTGAAAGTGCTCGATATAATTCTCAACCGCGAAACCCGCGAAGTATCTGTTGGCGATCGAAACACCGACCTCACCCCCTCTGAATTTGATCTGCTTGCTGCGCTCATGACTACACCTGGTAAAGTTTTCTCCCGCCTCGATCTGCTGGATGTGATCCAAGGCGTGCGCTACGAAGGCTACGAACGGACGATCGACACTCACATAAAAAACCTTCGCGCCAAAGTAGAAGTTGATCCACGCAAGCCAAACCATATTGAAACTGTGTATGGCGTTGGCTACCGATTGAAAAAAGCCTGACTGCAGTCGTTGGATAGTTGAAAATCCATCATCTGCCATCAATAGTCCATCTTCAAAAATGAAACTCTCCACCAAGCTCATCCTCGCGTTCTTGATGATCAGTGTCGTTAGCACGGGCATCATCGTGGTTTTCACGCGCGTGCTTGCCAGCCGTGAATTTGAACGATTCATGGATGACCGTTATGAAGCAGAGCTTGCTGAAGATCTGGCAGGTTATTACAACCGTAACCAAAGCTGGGATGGCGTTGAAAAAGAATTCCAGCGTGATTGGCACGAACCGGGCAACTATTATGAACAGCGCCCGCTTTTCTTTTCCATCGCAGATGAGCAAGGCACGATCATCGTAGCCGGCAACGACCGCGAAGAAGGCGAACCATGCAGCCAGGAAGAATTCGAAGACGGACTCCCCATTCAATCAGGTGGCAAAACTGTGGGTGTACTCTTGCTTCCCATGGCGCCCGAACGCAGTCCGCTTGATTATGAATTCCTGCGCCGTCTTAACGGCTCGATCTTCTTAAGTGCCATAGCAACGCTTGCCCTCGCTCTTTTCCTTGGCATTCTTTTATCGCGTAGTATCTCTCGCCCGATCCAGGAACTCACAAAAGCTACGCACCACATGGCTGATGGGAAGTTGGGGCAGCAAGTGCCAGTCCGCTCGCGAGATGAACTTGGCGAACTGGCGCAATCCTTCAACAAAATGAGCGCCGACCTCGCACGCTCGTTCAACCTCCGCAAGCAGATGACTGCAGATATCGCTCACGAACTTCGCACACCCATCAGCCTCATTCTCGGTCATGCCGAAGGTGTGAAAGATGGTGTCCTCAAACCCACGCGCGAAAACTTCGAGATCATTCGTGAAGAAGCCGAACGCCTTGAACATCTCGTCAGTGATCTGCGGACCCTATCGCTTGCTGATGCCGGTGAACTCTCTGTGGATTTTCAACCCGTAGACGTCAACACCCTCATGAGCGACGTCCACACCCATTACCTGACCCTGTTCAATCAGAAACGCATCACCCTTAACCTCGAAACGGGTCCCGTTATTCTGAAAGCGAATCTCGACCCGAACCGCTTTGCGCAAGTCCTCAACAATATCCTCGACAATGCCTTGCGCTACACCCCCGAAAATGGACAAGTTCAACTTGCGGTGCGAAGTGTGAACAACAACATTCAGATCTCCATTCAAGACAGCGGCGACGGTGTCACCCCCGAAGAAGCCTCGCATCTCTTCGACCGCTTCTACCGCGTAGACGAATCCCGGGCACGTGATGATGGCGGCTCAGGCTTGGGGCTTGCGATTGCCAAGTCTATTGTGGAGATGCACAAAGGTCGTATTTGGGCAGAGAGCGAAAAAGGCAAGGGGTTGCGAGTGGTGATCGAATTACCAAGGGGATGATGAAAATGGAAAGAATAAAAAAAAACAGGATACACTGAATTGTGCATCCTGTTTTTTATGCTATTGCCAGACTTCTAAGGTCAGCCAGCAGTGCTCCGCTTTGCCTTCTTCCCTGTCCACATCACAGTTGAGTAAATGCCACCTGCAATGGACATCAACACCAAAGCTTTGATGACTCCACCCGGAAAACCGAAGCCACTATCACGATCTTCTTGCTCTTCACCTTCAGGACGAAATTCAAACCCCTCCGGAGGTTGCGGACGCTCTTCGCCTTCTTCAAAATCACCAAAACTTGCCGATGAGCCAGAGGCACTGACACCCACATACATCAACCCACCAATAATGGTGGCTACCACCAAAATAACCAATATGCGAAAAAGTGTATTCATGATTACGCCTCCTGCTTTGCCATGACACCCGTCTGCTGTTTACTGCCGCCAAAGAACACCCACTTGATCGTGGTCACTATCCAATTCCAGTGCATGGCAACATGCAAACCCATAATGATGAGCGAAAGATTGGCAGACATATCGTGCAACCTGCGCCATGCGAAGTTCACTGGCAGTACAATTCCCATGGCAGGGATGGCCGACTCTGAGATCATAATGCCTGAAAGCATGATAAGAATGCCATCAATGAACAACAACCAGTTAAGGATGTAATTCATGCGTTGTCCATTCAAGCCCTTACCAAAAATACGTTTGGTCATTTCCACGATCCAGGACCAACTCAGCAACAAATGGACGATCACTGTCGCTGCCGCTGCAAGAGACAACCATTCATGAATAGCAAGCCCGCTAAAACGCGGGTCCATTGTGACAAGGAACGCAGCAAAAAGCGCAATATCCAAAAACAATTTCGTTCGATTTGAGTTCGACATTTTCTCTCCAAATTACAAAGTGAATGACGCATATTCTATGGAAACTG
>JBEBCV010000262.1:0-5435 GCA_041157505.1 Chloroflexota bacterium
GAGGAGACGGTCAAACCGCTTCTCTACGACCTCGAAACTGCTTCGTTTTCCATTACAAAGGTTAAACGTGGAGAGCGACGCCGCAAACCGGCTGCGCCGTTCATCACATCCACATTGCAGCAGGAAGCTTCGCGTAAGTTGGGTTATACAGCACGACGCACCATGGCATTGGCACAAGGACTTTATGAAGGTCAAGATGTGGGTGAGGGCGGCACGACCGGTCTAATCACTTACATGCGTACCGACTCGACCAACGTCTCTGCCATTGCGCAAAAAGAAGCGCGTGAGTTTGTTACTGGCAAGTATGGTGGCGACTTCCTACCGGCGGAACCACCGACTTACAAAACCAAGTCTGCCAATGCGCAAGAGGCTCACGAAGCTATCCGTCCAACAGCGGTCATGCGCGACCCGGAAAAGGTTAAGGAATTCCTTGAGCCTGCAATGTATAAGTTGTATCGCTTGATCTGGCAGCGTTTTGTTGCTTCACAGATGGAAGCGGCTGTTTATGACACGTTGCAGGTGGAAGTTACTGGTAAGACCAATGAACACGAATATCTTTTGCGTGCCTCTGGTTCGGCAGTGAAATTCCCCGGCTTTATGGTAGTGTATGAAGAAGCCAAGAACGAAGATGCTAAGGTTGAAGAAGAAGAGGATGTAAAGATCCCTGCCGGTGTTGCGGAAGGACAAAAGCAGGAGTTGGTGCGTTTGATCCCTGAACAGCACTTTACCCAGCCACCTCCGCGTTTTTCAGAAGCCTCACTAGTTCAAGCCTTGGAAGAAAATGGGATCGGTCGCCCATCCACATATGCGCCGACGATTTCGACCATTCAGCAGCGTGGATATGCTTTACGTGAAGAGAAGAGACTTGTTCCTACCGATATGGGTATCCAGGTCAATGACTTGATGGCACAATATTTCCCTGAAGTTGTGGATCTGGGTTTTACGGCTCACATGGAGGAAGACCTTGATAAGATCGCCGATGGACAAATGGAATGGGTGGACGCCATCCGCGAATTCTATGGTCCATTTTCAGAAGATGTGAAAAAAGCGCAAGCGGAGATGCCAGTTGCCAAGTCTGAGCCCGAGCCTATTGGACGCAAATGCCCGGATGATGGTGGTGAATTGGTCATTCGTTATGGTCGCTTCGGTAAGTTCATTTCGTGTGCAAACTTTCCTACCTGCCGCTACACCGAACCGTGGTTGGAAAAAATAGGTGTTTCCTGTCCCAAAGATGGGGGAGACTTGGTAGAGCGACGTACTCGTAAAGGTCGTACATTTTATGGCTGTGCTAATTATCCGAATTGTGATTTCACAACTTGGAAAAAGCCATTAGCCAAACCTTGTCCGAAATGTAATGGATTGTTGGTCATTGCAAACAAGCGCGAGGCACAGTGTACAAATTGCTCTGAAAGTTTTCTCTTGGAAGAGATCGTTCCAGAAAACGTGTAATGTTTGTGAGAAACCCAGTCTGCTCGGAAGAACAGGCTGGGTTTTGTCTGAGGCGGGTTTATTCAATTAGACTGTCATTCTGCCATACGACACACTCTATTTACGTTGTATAATCAAGCCAAAGAATACAAGCAAAGGAGTCTGATATGCAATTTGTAGTTGCATTCTTGAAAAAGTTACCCCTTGTACCGATCGCCCTATTTTTCTTGGGATTGTTGGTAGGCTTAGTATGGGGATATTGGATTGCCCCGGTGAATTTTGTAGACGCAACTCCATACTACTTGCGCCCGGATTTGAGGGAAGATTACATGCGCATGACGATCGACTCTTTTAGCATCAACAAGAGTGCGGCTCTTGCAGCGGATCGTTGGGCAGGACTTGGATCCACAGCCCAGGATGCTTATACGGCAGTTCAGAACAATCCGGGATATCTGCCTTCTCCATTGGTTCAAGAATTTGGGCAAGCAGTAACAAATGAGATCACAGCCCGTGGCGGCTTGCCTGTGGAAGAACCAACCACTGGGTTACCGCCCATCATGCGCACAGCATTGATCGGTGTGGGTGTCATTTTGTTGTTGGGTGTTGTAGCAGCGGGCGGCATGTATATGTTCCGGTTGTTTGGCAAACGTGGCTCTGGTGAAGTAACTGCTGTCATGCAAGCCGCAGAAATCAGCCGCACTGCCTCTAAAACGAACTTTGAAGATATGGGGTTGGCTCCGCCCATTACCCAAACCATGACCACATATGTGTTGGGTGATGACCTTTACGATGAATCATTCAGCATCGACACTGGTGCAGGTGAATTCCTGGGTGAATATGGTGTTGGTGTTTCAGAAATTATCGGAGTTGGTGAGCCGAAGAAGGTCACAGCTTTGGAGGTATGGTTGTTCGATAAGAACGATATCAAGACTGCCACCAAAGTTTTGATGTCGCGGCATGCTTTCGCAGACCCGGCAGTCCGTTCACGGCTCGAACCTAAGGGTGAGTTGGTTCTTGTTGAACCTCAAGCTCAGGTGCTGCTCGAAACAGCCACGCTCCAACTTCTTGCCACGATCGTGGATATCGAATACGGCAAGGGAGCTTTACCAGATAGCAGCTATTTTGACCGGGTTACGCTCGAGTTGGCGATCTGGCCGCGCCAAGGATAAAATCAAAAATCAAAACCGCTCCATTTGGAGCGGTTTTTTTGTTGCTTATTCGATCTTTAGGATTTTGAATTTGATTTTGCCGCCAGGAGTTTGTGCTTCGGCAACCTGCCCGACCTTCTTATTCATTAGTGCAATGCCAATGGGCGACTCGTGCGAAATCCTGCCCTTACGTGGGTCTGCCTCAGTGGGTCCTACAATATGATAGGTCTCAGGATCAAAATCGTCTTCTTGAATCGTCACATGCGAACCGATAGTGATCGTTTCTGAACTCGTCTTTTCGATGAGTACCGAGTTTCTTAGAATCGCTTCGATCTCCTGAATACGCCCTTCAAGAAAGCCTTGGTCTTCCTTTGCTTTGTGGTAATCAGCATTTTCGGAGAGATCTCCCATCTGAATGGCAGAACGAAGGCGTTGTGCTAATTCCTCGCGGCGGGGTCCCTTTAAGTCTTCGAGCTCAGCCTTAAGTTTGGCTTCGCCTTCGGGAGTCAAGTAATTGGGTTGGGTCATGGTTTCTCCTTTCCTATGTTGGCAAAGATTTTATGGGACGATAAAGGGGCATAGTATGAAACTTTAGCCCCCATTAGAAACAAAATTCAATTACGGTTTCTCAGTGGGGTTGAACATTTTTTGGTGTTCTTCGATCGCGTAACGATCTGTCATTCCGGCAATATAATCACAAATTGTGCGTTCCAGTCCACGCTTTTCAATGAAGAATTGCACGTGTTCGGGCAAGGTAGTGGGTTCGGAACGGAAGGCATGGAAAAGGTCAGATATGATGCGCTCGGCTTTGACCTGCATTCGAACGACACGGTAGTTCCTATATAATTTCTTGTAAAGAAAATCCTTTAATTCACGGTTCCTTCGCTGCATTTCCTCGGTGTATCCGACTACATTATGCTTCAGCTTTTGAATATCCATGGCAGAATTGACTTTGCTCTCTTTGAGACGCGCATCTGTACCTTTAATCATATCTGTGACCAATAAACCAACAAGGTGACGAATCATGCGGTGACGTTCCATATCGCCAAGGATCGTTCCGTTCCAATTGTAAGTTTCACGTAAGATTTCCCATAACGCAATCCCTTCAAGGATTTGTGGATTGATCATACCTGAGCGCAAGCCATCATCCAGATCGTGAGTGGTGTAGGCAAGTTCATCCGCAACATTGGCGATTTGGGTTTCTAGATTTCCACGTAGATCAGGGTTGTAGTCACGAGCATCTGAAATATCATATTCCGATTCGTGTTTGACCATTCCTTCGCGTACTTCCCAACTTAAGTTCAAACCGGGGAATTCGGGATAACGTTGCTCAAGTTCAGTCACAATGCGAAGGGATTGCCTGTTGTGATCAAAACCGCCAAAATCCTTCATGAGGCGGGCAAGCGCGGTTTCACCGGAATGACCAAAAGGAGAATGTCCGAGATCATGAGCTAAGCAAATGGCTTCGACCAGGTCTTCATTACCGCCAAGCGCGCGGGCAAGGGTTCGCCCGATCTGTGCGACCTCAAGAGTGTGGGTGAGGCGGGTACGGAAGTGATCGCCCTCGAAATTGATGAATACTTGTGTCTTGTATTCAAGGCGGCGGAAGGCAGTGGTGTGAAGAATGCGATCCCGGTCTCGCTGGAACGTCGTTCGATATTCAGGTTCAGCATCAAGATATGCGCGTCCCTTTGTATCTTTACTACGCATACCATAAGGCGCAAGGCTGCGATCTTCGATCTCTTCCAGTTGTAGACGTGAAAAGAACATGGTCTGTCCTTATTAGATGCAAACGTCATTGCAACAGTCTTTGTCGAGTGTTGCAATGACGGTGGTGAGTGGGGCGAGAGGGGGTCGAACCCTCACGTTGTTACCAACGACAGATTTTAAGTCTGTTGCGTCTGCCGATTCCGCCATCGCCCCGGCAAGACGTATTTTACTATAACTTTTCACAACATGATGGTATGCGTTGTTCAGGGAAGGTTAAAAATATTATTTAATATGTATTCGCCCTTTCCAGTTCCATGCTGATGTAATTTCTGAATCCTGTGGCATGATGATAATTGAGTTTACTGTGTTTTATTCGAAGTGTATTTGAGCTGGTCAAAAGGAATCGCCCTAGGGTGAAATGACCAAATTTGCAATTGATGGTTTTTATTGTTTATTTATCTACCAAGAAGTATTTTCAAACATATTCCTTCTTGCCAGAAAGGAGTAAAAGAACGAAAAAACCTCTGAACAACTTGTTCAGAGGTTTTTTTCCTCAAATTACTTGAGGCGGTCCCGACGGGCGGTGGCTTGGCAAGAACCAACAGCCTGAACCCCTGATCATTGACCCAGGAACCTCCCCACAGGAGGCTCTGCTATTGCTAAAGATACACCGAGATGGAATGAGCGTAGTTTTGCCTGCTGAATATTGAGATCAACGCCTCCCGTACAGGGAGGCGTTTTCTTTTGCCCAATCTCAATTCAGGAGGCTCTATGCCAAAGAAGTACGAAAACCTTTCCCCATTTGCGGAATGGTTGGTCAAACTTGCTGAAGAGCGAGAAACCACCATTAGCGCCCTTGCAAAAGAAGCGGGACTTTCGGCAGGTACATTGCGGTATCTACTTGTTGAACCACATCGTAAACCAACACTCGAAACCTGCCTGCGAATGTCCGCTGTTTCGGGACGTCCTGTTGCTGAACTCCTGGCGCTGGGAGGTCAGGACACAGATCAACCGATTGACCCCTACCACCCTGATCGTTTGAAGATCATAAAAATCTTTGATCATCTGCCTGCGGTTGGCAGGCAGGCTTTGTTGCAGGTTGCGAAGGCATTCAGTCTACTAGGTGAAACAAAAGACGATAACAAGTAG
>JBEBCV010000263.1:0-3365 GCA_041157505.1 Chloroflexota bacterium
TTGGCAGACCCATTCCTCAAATTGAAATTCCGATCGGTGGCAATGACCACTTCAGCCAGGTTATGAAATCCGACCAGGGGATTATCTTCACGGGCACAGAGGCTATTCAACCCTGGTTGGCAGATTTCATAAATACCAGGTTCCTTCCTGCTCAAGTCCGTCCCTTGATACGCAAACTCATTCCTGCTTTCGTGAAGTTGTTGAACGTATCAGCCGTGATCTCGATCCCGCTAAAAGCAGGAGATGAGGTTTTAGGTTTGATCGAATTTATTACAGAAGATAAATTTGACGATAGCGCACTCAACAGATTACAGAATGTTCGTCACCAGTTCTCAGAGGTTATTATCCGCAAACGGACGGAGCAATCTCTGCGTGAAAGCAATGAGAAATACCGTCTATTATCTGAAGAATTGGAAGAGCGCATCCGCGAAAGAACTGCGGAGGTGCAGGACCTGTACAATAACGCGCCTACCGGATATCACTCTCTTGATCTTCATGGAAATATTATTGAGATCAATCAGACCCAACTCGATTGGTCTGGATACCCCCGCGACGAAATGATCGGACAACCTTTCGGCAAACTCTTAACCTCTGAAAGCCGGGTTGTTTTTGAAAGGGAATTCTCCCTTTTCAAAAAGCGTGGTTTCGTCCGTGACATGGAATTCGAGATGCTCCGAAAGGACGGCAGTACATTCCACGTACTCGTGAATGCCGTTGCCATTTATGATGAGCAAGGCGATTATGTGATGAGTCGCTCTACTGTTTTTGATAATACCCAACGCAAACAAGCCGAACAAGCGTTGCGTGAGAGTGAAGAAACCTACCGGTCCCTGTTCGAAAGTGCCAATGATGCAATCTTCTTACTAGATATAAATACCCGAAATTATGTCCGCGTCAACTCGCGTTGCCCTGAATTTCTGGGCGTAAATTCGACTGAAGATCTGATTGGTCGGAGTGCATATGATTTTATCGCCTCATCTGAGACAGAACTGGCTGACAAGCGTTTACAAACCCTGTTAAAAGGCGAACGGATACCACCCTACGAGCGTACTTTCCGCCGCGCAGATGGAACCTATGTAAAGACCGAAATTAACCTGTCACTGATCCGTGACAATAATGGACAGCCAAAACTGATCCAAAGTGTTGTCCGCGATATCACTTTGCGAAAACAGGCAGAAGAAGTTTTGCGTGAGAGCGAAGGTCAACTGCGCATCAGCCGCGACAAGTTAAGTGCTGCCAACGCCGCACTTGAAAAGGCATCGCGCATGAAAGATGAGTTCCTGTCCAGCATGAGTCATGAGCTGCGTACCCCACTTTCAGGGATCCTTGGGTTATCAGAAGCCCTACAGTTCAATACCTATGGCACACTGAACGAGAAACAAAGCAAAGCACTCAGAAGCATTGAGGAAAGCGGACGTCATCTCCTGGATCTGATCAATGACATCTTAGATCTATCAAAGATCGAAGCTGGAATGTTGGATCTGAATATTGACCTGGTCTCACTGGCAGATGTATGCCAAGCCAGTTTGCATCTCACCAAAGGAATGGCGCAAAAGAAGAAGCAATCTGTGCGGTTCTTGATGGAGCCATCTGCAATTTATCTACGTGGAGATGCCAGACGCATAAAACAAATGCTCGTTAACCTATTGAGCAATGCCATTAAATTCACCCCCGAAAATGGGTCCCTTGGGCTTGATGTGCATACAGATAAAAAGAATAAGGTAGTAAGACTAACCGTCTGGGATAAAGGTATTGGAATCGCTCCGGAAAACCTGAAGATACTCTTCCAACCCTTTGTACAGTTGGAAAGCAGCTTATCACGTCAGTATGAGGGTACTGGATTAGGTCTTTCGCTGGTTCACCGTATGGCAGAGTTGCAAGGTGGTAGCATCCAGGTCGAAAGTATGCTTGGTGAAGGCAGCCAATTCACCATTTTGCTACCATGGTTACCGGATATCACTCAACCAATCCAAACTACAAAGAAAGGCTCTCTTTTATTAATCAAGAAAGCGCTGATCTTAGAAGATCATGAGACCCATGCCGGAAAATTAACACGGTACCTACAGATTCTGGGAATTGATTCCGCAAAGCACAAGACCGACCAAAATATAATTGAACTTTGTGAACACGAGAAACCCGATGTAATTTTTCTTGACCTGCATCAACCCGACCACTCTGGTTTTAATATGTTGGCAGACCTAAAGGAGAGCCTTATTTTCCGTAACGTGCCTGTTATCTTCTGTTCTGTTGAAGAAAATCGATCACAGGCAATTTCACTTGGAGTAGCAGCCTATCTTACCGAACCATTTACATTCTCCGAACTTCAAGATGAGATTCTTAAAGTGGCATCCGCACTTGAACAAAACTCTGTATCCATACCAGCTTCCATCCCTACCCAAGCAAGAGTTCTAATTGTTGACGATAATGAAGTGGTGATCGAAACGATTTCTGATTTCCTTGAATCACAGAACTTCCGGGTTGTCTCAGTGCGCAGCGGTCATGAACTGATAAGAATGGTGGCAGATCTTTATCCAGACATTATATTGATGGATATTCAAATGCCCGGAATGGATGGACTCGAAGCCACGCGACACATTCGGACTCATCCTGATCCGGTTGTTTCTCAGGTACCGATCATTGCTGTAACCGCCCTGGCAATGGATGGCGACCGTGAACGTTGTATTGCAGCAGGTGCAAATGAATATTTGAGCAAGCCAATTAGGTTAAAACAATTAGTGGAGACAATTCGTTATCAATTGAATGGCAAGTAAAGGATTGTCCAACTCCCAGAACAACAATTTAAAAGACCTCCAGCCTCTGGAGATCTTTTAAATTGTTGTTAGACCGGAATTATTAACCTCTTACAAAAATTGGTTACACCTTCATCCCTCCCCCAAGTGACGGAGACACAAACTCCCCAGCTGGTGGATGTAGTTAATAATTTTGTATCATACACTGAATATGAGAAGTGATATTCAGCTAACCTGTTGCTATTGCGAACGTTAAACTCACTGGGGCAGGGTCCTTAAATTATTATGTCAAATAGCAGGTGTAAATCCGAATCCATGCTCCTTAAGAAAGATATGGATTGACAAACATGGGTAAACAACGATGCCATTACCATCCCAACCATGCTGGTAACCCTGATAGGTGCTGTCATTTTGCTATGGGTAGTCAAAATGGTTCGCCGTTAGGAAACTGAATTCCCTCAGGTTCAGCTTGACAGCAAGGATATTCCATATCTCTGCTATCAGATTATTTGAAGGGGAAAAAATGTTATCAGTAGGGATCAGTCTTCGATTATGAATCAGGCTCAGGCTTGGAAGGAACCGTCAAAATTTATTTGGCAGGCATTTGGTGTTCTT
>JBEBCV010000264.1:0-3296 GCA_041157505.1 Chloroflexota bacterium
CGTCATAACACTTCAAAAACAAAATCCACGACAACTGCGGGAGTCGATCCAAATCCCCATTCAACCCCGCATCCTTCCGCATAATATCCCGCGACGATTTGATGAGGGATGAGAGGGACGCTTTGGTGTTGTGGCTCTTCTCCCCCAAATTCCGCACTTTGGCATTTGGGGGAGGTGCCGCGTTAGCGGCGGAGGGGGTTGGGTTTGTGTTCTTCTTTGTTCTTGGCATGAGTTTCCTTTAAATAATTAGCTTGAAATAATATCTTTTAATCCACTAACAAATCCTATAATTCCACCGATGACAAATCCAAGTATCGCAGGTTGAGTACCTGCTGTGAACAAACCAACCACAATTCCAGTTACCAAACCTACAAGCATTGGATAAGCAAAGTTGTTCAATAAATCTAAAAAAACATTTTCATCTTTTGCATAGCCTTTCCAAATTTCAAGCAAAGCAAATAATACTGTAATAATTCCCCAAACGGTAAGGCAGTACTTTGCCACTTTAGCGAATGATTCGGTTTCAAACCAGATACCGCGGAAAATTACCGAGCCTAAAATAAAAACTAAGAAGCCAGTAATAATTGCTACAAAAGCTGTTTGCAGTGATTGCCACAAGAATACAATCGATTCTGCCAACGGCTTGGTGCGCTCGTTGTTTGAAAGGACGATCAAAGCTAAAAAGCCAACAATAAATACTAAAAGAAACCCTGCTGTTTCTAAAACTTCTGATTGCCACTCGACAGGACTATGCATCCACGCATATACAGTTATGAATACTAGCGAAGTGGCGGCTAACATCCAACCGAATATCTTTGATGATTTCTTTTTCGAAAAATAGATTGTCACCGAACCTGCCAGCAACAATAGTATCAAGCCCATATAAATTACTAAGGTCTTCAAGACACCAATAAATAATTCAATCATCACGATCTGCCATTTTATGAGGAAGCTTATTCATACAAAAACTTCTGCAACTCATCCACTGCCTGCAACAACTTCTCCGCCCCGCCAAACAAACGGTAAATATCATGCGTCGTCCCATACTGGTCAAATGGCGAAACCTGCAACACACGCGGCAACTGGTCGAACTCGCCAATGCCATAATCAGCGTATTTCTCCAGCAAAGTATCCAAAATCTCCCGTGCCGCAGGCGTAAACGTATTGAAGAAATTCGCCTTCTTCTGGCGTAACTTCTCCGCCCGTTCACGGCGACTCACCAACGGCGCGTTATATGCCACATGCAACAGCAAATCCAACGCATCGGCTTCTTCGTGGTGAGTCACATGCGCCAAATGGTCAGGGTCAATGCCACGGGCACGCAATTGATCCAAAATCTCCCTGCGTTGTTCTGTCTGCGTCCACACCTGCCGCAAATGCTCTGCCGTCAAATTCAAGCGGCGGATATTCTGGGTCACATAATCGGTAAATTCAACAGTTTTTAGCACATTCCCATCAGGGTCAAGTTCAAAGGCTTGCTCACCTGCAATGTACACATGTACATTATCTAAATAATACTTGCGCGGTAATTCGCCAATCTGGCGATGAATTTCACGGACGGTGCTTTCTTCGCCTGTTTCCATTTCTTCGGGTTGAAGCGTACCATCTTCGCTATCTTCCACACTGGTTTCATTACCGTCTTCATCCATCTTTGTCTTGGTCACTCGTACAGGGTCGCCATCAAATGCAGGGTCATAAAACAACTGCGTCGCGCCCACATAGTCCAAAATCGTAAACCAAAACTTGCCATGCTCTTCGGAAACCCGCGTCCCACGTCCAATGATTTGCTTGAACTCCGTCATTGAATTGATCGTGCGGAATAAAACCACATTGCGGCAGGTCGGTGCATCCACCCCTGTGGTCAGCATTTGTGAAGTGGTCAAAATAACAGGCACTTCCTTTTCAGGGTCTTGGAAGTTATCCAAATGCCCTCTTCCAACAGAACCTTCTTCCGAAACCACCCGTTCCACGTAATGCAAATGAATTTTGCTCAAATCGGCATTGGCATTGTTCAAGGCAATCCGCATATCCAACGCATGTTCTTGATCCACGCAAAACACAATCGTCTTATCAAAGCGATTCGTCCGCTTGAGATATTCTGTTAGATGTTTCGCTACTACTTCCGTGCGTGAGAGCAAAGAAACAACTCGCTCAAAGTCTTTCGTGCCGTACAAGTCAGCGGGAATCTCACGCCCGAAACGATCCAACACTCCTGGGTCAATTTGCAAGCCGCTCGCATCCACATCGGGAATCACACGATACACCCGATACGGCGCAAGGAAACCATCGTCAATGCCTTGTTTCAAACTGTAGGTATAGATCGGTTCGCCAAAATACTCATAGGTATCCACATTGTCTTTGCGCTTGGGCGTCGCCGTCATTCCGATCTTGGTAGCCGAGTCAAAATAATCCAAAATCTTGCGCCAACTCCCCTCTTCATTGGCAGACCCGCGATGACATTCATCCACGATGATCAGATCAAAAAAGTCACGCGGATATTTCTCGTATAAATTCTCACCCGTCACAGGGTTTGCCAACGCCTGATACAAAGCAAAATAAACTTCACGGCTCTTTACCGCTTTTCCCTGTATCTTCTGCAACGCCTGCCCCATCGGAGAGAAGGTTCTATCCTTGGCTTGGTCAATCAACACATTGCGATCGGCAAGGAATAAAATCTTCTTCTTGCGCTTTGCCTTCCACAACCGCCATGCAATTTGAAAAGCAACAAAGGTCTTTCCCGTCCCTGTTGCCATTGTGATCAAGATACGAGGCTGCCCAGCCAACACAGCATTAACCGTTCTGTTGATCGCCACCTGTTGATAATAGCGTGCCGCTTTTCCGCCAACTTCCTGCCAATAATCAGAAAGGGCGTCCTTTTCTTCTTTTTCACTTTGAAAGTTAAATGTGCCTTTTAATCGCTCCCACAATTCATCAGGGCTGGGAAAAGCATCAAGATTGCGTTCCATACCTGTAATGAAATCATGTTCTACAATCCCTTTACCATTACTGGCATAGGCAAACTTCAACCCCATCATTTCAGCATACTGAATCGCCTGTTGCAATCCTGCCGCAGGGCTTTTATATTCTGCCTTGGCTTCTACCACTGCAATTGGAATATTCTGCCGAATGAACAAAACATAATCTGGGCGTAACCCTTCTTTACGAATATGCCTGTCACCAATCGGCACGATCCGTCCGCGCGTTAAGACCATCTGTTCGGTGATGTATTCATCTTCCCAACCAGCGTCATGTAAATTTGGAACGATATAAGTTCTACAAGTATCAGCTTCTGTTGG
>JBEBCV010000265.1:0-3852 GCA_041157505.1 Chloroflexota bacterium
CAAGATTATCCGATTGTGCTTTCGCAACGACCTGAGCTTTTGCCGTACGACATCGGCGCGGAGCTTTCAGTGAAGAGCGATGGCATTCAGATCGCTTATCGCAAGATGCGTAAAAAGTATATTGACATGGGTTGGCAGATCGACATCCATCGCATCAAGAAGGAATACGGTCGTCAGCATGCCGTGGTCATCCCGTCGCCTGCGCGCAAGGAAGTTCCTGAACTTGCCAAGGCATGGGTGTTGAATGAAGTGCCGACGGTGGAAGCGAAGAAGAGTGATGAGTAACCAGTTATCAGTGACCAGTATTCAGTGGAGATGAGATGTCTTTACCCCAACAACTTTCGCTTGGTACTTTAGAGAAGATAAAAACCCGCTTCGGACTCACCGAGGTCGGGTCGCCATATATGAGCCTTTCCTCACCGATGAGCCCTGCTCCCGTTGGCTCAATCCGTTTGTTCAGCGGAGACAAGGTGCATAAGATGGTCTACATCGGCTTGGTCGTTCCGCCCATCGGGCTGGACTCACACATGATCTTTGCCTTCACCAAGCCTGAGAGCCACATCCCGCACTTCACACTGGACTCAGTCATGGCAGGTCCGCACTTCGCTTTCCATCTCGATCTGATTCCGCGCGCGGACCTTGGCGCGAATCTCAAATACATGAATGCTGTCTTTGACAACTTGACTCCCATCTTTGATGAAGCCAAGAAGATCGAGGGTCTCACCGCCGCACAGTTGGGTCCCAAGCAATACGCCCTCATGTCGCCGTGGATGCTGGCATACCGCGCAAGCGAATCCGCGTTCGAGCAGATTCAGACTCCCGTGAATGGCTATCTCGAACATTGGTTCAATCTGGTCGAGAACGGTATCCCTGCGGATGCTGTGCCTGCAAGTGATTTCGCCGTCCGCGACCAACTCAACCGCAATGCCATCTTCGACCCCGAAGTGGACAAGGTCTGGGCGCAGGTGGAGCGTCTGGTCGGAGCGGAGACGGGCGCGAAGTTGCGGGAGATCTTGAGAAATCAGGAAGTGGAAACCATCTAACCGCAAAGAGCGCGAAGTCCGCTAAGAAGAAAAAAGAATATCTTTGCGTTCTTGGCGTGCTTAGCGGTGCAAAAAGGAATATTTATGACTCAACCCTCAAACTGGCAGAAGAACATTGAAGGCGAATGGCACGGATTGCCGTCCATCTTTGATGTGAATGGCAATCACAGCGGCTACAACAAAGTCTATCGCTCGTCCACGTTTGTGGATGGGAAGACAACCTATATGATGAACACCAAGATCCAGCATGGGCAGGGTCCGCTGCTGTCACGGCTGGAAGTATCGGATATTTTTCTATTTGGCGTGATCGACAGTGACCAGGATCGCATTTATCTTGGTCCCGATTTCATTGGTGCGGGTCACCCGTATGGAACGCTTGTGGATGCCCACTACTACTCCCCTGGCTGGACAGCGGACTTGAAGACGATGGTTCACATCCTGCCTGATGGCGAGACTCAGGTGTATTCATCCCTTTTGTATGATGGTCCCACCATTTGCTCGGTCTTCAATGGTATTTACAAGGTGGCGTTTGACTATCACTCCAACCTTGAAACCAAAGCCCGCATTGATGCGTTCTGCGAAACCGAACGGGTGAATGGGCTTAAGCCGCACATTCTGCCGTCGAAGAAGTCGGGTGCATGGGATGGCGAAATGATCGTCTGCGGCGCTGACCAAAAGCAGATCGGTGTGAACAAAGTCCACATCGATTACAAGCCAATTGACCTGCTCCGTGCCGAGATGACCGTGGAGATCTCGGGCGTATTCAACAAGAAGTACACCTTCAAGCGTTATCGCAATCATGCCAGGCATTATTTTGAAGGTCCTGATATGTTTGGCAACAGCATGGGATATGGACGTGCATTGTATACAAGCCAGCATTTTTATGGCGAAGCGCTCAAGGTTAAGGGGCGTGAGTTCATCATTGATGATAACTTCAACATGAGCGTGGTCTGGCAGTTCTATAAGTCCGACAAGATGCAGTACACGACTTTTGGTGTGCTGAATTGGAGTGAGAAATAGGTGTCAGGTATCAGGTGTCAGGTTCCAAGTAAAACCTGATACCTGACACTTGAAACTTGGAACTGACTTATGACCAAAACCATAGTTATCACAGGCTCTACCAAAGGTATTGGCTACGGACTCGCAGAGGAATTCCTCAAGCGCGAACACAATGTTGTCGTCAGCGGGCGGAATCAGGAACGGCTTGATAAAGCTGTTTCGGCGCTTGCCGCAAACTACAAGAATGTCTCTGGTTGTTTGTGTGATGTTACAAAATACGACGATAACGAAAAGCTCTTTGCCTTTGCCAAAGAGAAATTCGGTTGTGTGGATATTTGGATCAACAACGCAGGTGTTGCTCACCCAATGACCAACGTTTGGGAACTGCCGCTGGATGTGATCCAGGATTCGGTCAATGCCAATGTGTATGGTTCGATCTATGGTTCACGCGTTGCCATCAACGGGATGTTGGAACAGGGTGGCGGGTGGATCTATAACCTTGAAGGCTTCGGTTCAAGCGGACGTACCATGGCTGGGCTGTCCGTCTATGGCATGACCAAAGCCGCGGCTGCATTTTTCGGCAAGTCGTTGGCGAAGGAAGTCGCAAACACATCGGTCAAAGTTGCAACGATCCAGCCGGGTATGGTCATCACAGACATGGTCACAGGGCAGTACAAAACGCCTGAAGAGTTGGAGAAGGTCAAGCCGATCTTCAATATCATCGCCAACCGTCTCACTGATGTTGTGCCATGGATTGCTGACCAAATGCTGAAAAATGAAAAGAACGGTGCTCTACTTCAATATCAGCCGCGTTGGAAACTGATGCTGCGGTTCTTAACTGCGCCTTTTGTAAAAAGAAACGTCTTTGATTAGGAATTATTCATGACCTTTGATCCAAACGATTTCAAACGCGCCATGGGACAGTTCGCTTCGGGTGTGACGGTGGTCACGTCCAAGCATGGCGATTCGCCCATCGGCATAACGGCGAGTTCATTCACGAGTCTTAGTCTCGACCCGCCACTGGTGTTGGTCTCGCTCAACAAAAAGCTGTTCACGCATAACGTTATCGCTGAGAGCGGATTCTTCGCTGTCAATGTGTTGTCCGCGCGGCAGCTTGAGATCGGGATGCGTTTTGCGGGCATGAAGCCTGAGATCAAAGATCGTTTTGCAGGGCTGAAGACTCACACGGCGGTAACGGGAAGTCCACTGTTGCCTGATTCGCTGGCATGGGTTGATTGCAGCGTTTGGGCGATGTATGACGGCGGCGACCATACCATTTTTGTGGGCGAGGTCAAGGACTTGTCTGTGTCAGAGTTGGACATGCCCCTTCTTTACCACAACAGGCTCTGGCGTCGAAGTGAAGCGATTGAAATCCCCACGGTGCCGATCGAAGCCACTTTGGTGGAAGTCGGCTTGAGAGATGGAATCCAGCGTGAGGAGAAATTTATCCCCACTGATATGAAAGTTGAATACGCCTCTCTCCTAGCCGACGCTGGACTCAAAAATATCCAGGTCTCTTCCTTCGTCAATCCGAAGATCGTGCCGCAGATGGCGGATGCTGCCGAAGTGTTTGCGCGTTTGCCCAAACGGGATGACGTGACCTTTAGTGCGTTGGTGCTGAACATGAAAGGCGTGGAACGTGCGATCGCTGCGGGCGTGAAGCAGTTGGAAATGGGCGTGCCTGCCAGTGAAACGCTTGCGAAGAAAAATGCCAACACGACCGTTGAAGATGGAATTGCGGAAACTGCCGAGATGGTGAAGATGGCGCGTGAGCATGGCGTGAAAGTACGCGTCGGTGTGCAGGTGGCGT
>JBEBCV010000266.1:0-4208 GCA_041157505.1 Chloroflexota bacterium
TCCTCTCTTTGTTGTATGTAATTTTGCTTATAATGGCTTTCAATGGATTAAGAATGTGGCATAAATCCAATCAAGAAAACAGTGTGGCACTTCCACAAAACGCCGCCTAACAAAGCGTGCACCTGACGCTGGGGATTCTGCGGCAATCCCAAGCAGTTTTCTACACCTTATCTTTTTTCTGGCTGGACGGCTTCGCCGTCCCCGCCCCAGCGCAGGTAACGCAAACCGTTGAGCCTAAAATGTACGTCACTTGGATAGAGAAAATTGCGCTTGGTTATGAGTCCCGTTACAATTGGCTTACCCCAAAACCCCGCCCCGAATTTCGGGGCGGGTTCGTTTTACTTCACATAAATGGGATTGCTATAGATCCAGCCGCGCCGTTTGCCTAGATAATTTCGGTAGGCTTCCACACGGTAGACGCCCGGTTCGGTGGTGATGTGGGTGCAGGCTTGCTGGTTCTTCCAAGTTTGCAGGGGCATGCCGTCTTTGAGCAGGATGAGCTCTGCCGCCGAGGGCAGTTTGGCTTGCAAGGTCACACCGTTTTTGGCGGAGATCTCATCACCCATGATGACGGATTCGTTCTGTCCCTGCGCCGAGAAGCGGAATCCCTTGGTGGGGGCGGGCAGATCGTAGCCCACGAAACAATGCCCGGCGGCGAACGCTTTATAAATGAGGGAACGGTCACTGGTCACGTCACCCGTGAGCGGGTCCGTGAGAAGCGCGTGTGTGTTGACGGTGCGAAAATGAAATTCATACGGAAAGATGATGCGGTGGATGGGTCCCATATGCATATCCAGCGCATGCGCATCTGAGCCGCCAATGGCAACCACTTTATTTCCGGTGGCGAGCAGTTCATCCCATGTTTTTATGGTATTCGGAATGGGTTGGTTGGCCACAAAAGCGGGGAAGAAGGCGTAGAACGCGCCGTGTAATTTGGTCGGCACCACGGTCTTCAATTCGCTGAGGGCGTTCCAAAGTTCGATGCCCGTGTAATTTTGAACCGACCAATCTTCCCAAGAGATATCGATCTCGTTGAAGGCTTTGGCTTCTGGGTCGTCGGGATGGGCGAGGAAGCAAATGCCGCCCGCCTCACGCACCTGATTGATGAGGTTCTGCGGATTTTCAGCAAAGGTTGCCAGCTCGCGGTTCGCACCGAAGACCAGCAGGTGATTCTTCTGCGGGTCGCGCCCCTGATCGTGGACTTCTTCGCCGATCAGCATGAGGACCTTCTTGTTCTTTTCCTTATAGTAGCCCTCAAACCCCTGCACAAGAATGTTGTGGTCGGTGACGATGACCGCGTCCACACCGGCTTTGAGTGCGGCGGCGGCAATGTCTTTGTGGAGTCCGCTGCCATCGGAGTAGCGGGTGTGCATGTGCAGATTGACGGTGACTTCGTGCATTCAATTCCTCGAAAAAGAGTTTGGTGGTGAATGGCAAAGGGCAAAATAAGTACACGGATTCGACGGAAACCACGGTTGTGCACGGAAATTTTAATTGGTTTTCCGCGTCCAGCTGTGAAATCTGTGTGATCCGTGTCCTAAAATGGATATCCTCTCTCTTCTTGCGGGTGAGAGAATTCTAAGCCTCATGTACCATCTCGTTTGACGATTCACTTCCCGTACAGGTATAATTTGCCCGCTAAATTCTAGGAGGCACATTCGCATGTCAAACGTTTTGGATATTGCTTTGATTATAACCTCAGTGGGTTTGATCCTCAGCGTCATCCTGCAGAGCAAGGGCGCAGGGTTGGGCGGTCTCACCGGCGCGGACACCGGCGGTGTTTTCACCGCTCGCCGCGGCATTGAGCGCATTCTTTTCTGGGTGACGATCGGTCTGAGCGTGATCTTTTTTGCGCTCGTCCTCACCATCATCATTCTTGGAAAATAAGCAGAACCTGCCTGAAAGGCCCGCCGTGTTGAAATGCCCGCATTTCGGGCAGGGCGGTCCTTTCTTTTTTTCCCACAACATAACCTTATGAAAAGATTACGCTGGCAGATCCTGGTTGTGGCAGTAACGCTTGTGATCGTGGCGTTGCTGTTGCTCAGCCAACAGCCGGTAAGTGTGGTGACCCTGCCCGAAGCAGCCCCCGGCGGTATTTACACCGAGGCGCTGATCGGCTCCATGGGCCGCCTCAACCCGATGCTGGATTGGAACAACTCTGCCGATAGGGATGTCAACCGCCTCATTTTTAGCGGCTTGATCAAGTTCGATTCCCGCGGCTTGCCCCGCCCAGACCTGGTCGATTCATGGGCAGCCTCGGCAGATGGCAAAGTTTATAACTTCACCCTGCGCAAGAATGCCGTCTGGCATGATGGACAACCGGTGACCAGTGATGATGTGCTTTACACCATCGAGGTCATAAAGAGTTCCGCCTCGCTATTCCCGCAGGATATCAAAGACTTGTGGTCGCAGATCGAAGTAAAACGGCTCGACGACAAGACCTTCCAGTTCATCCTTCCCGAACCATTCTCACCCTTTTTGGATTACGTCACCTTTGGCATTTTGCCAAAACACGTGCTGGAATCCATCCCTGCGGATCAACTCCCGACCGCAGAATTTAACCTGAACCCGATCGGCTCTGGTCCCTATAAATTTGACCGGCTCTTGATCAGCGGCGGGCAGATCGCTGGTGTGGTGCTGGTTGCCAACCCCGATTATTATCTCGGCGCTCCGTTCGTGGAGCAGGTCATCTTCCGCTATTTCCCCAACTCTGCACTGGCATTGGATGCATATCGTCAGGGTGAAGTGTTGGGCATCAGCCAGATCACACAAGATGTATTGGACTCCGCTTTGCAGGAACAAGGTCTTTCGGTGTATACCAGCCGCCTGCCGCAAATGGGATTGGTCTTCCTCAACCTCAACAATCCTTCCGTTGGCTTCTTGCAGGATGCAAAGGTCCGCCGCGCGCTGATGTTGGGCTTGAACCGCACCGTCATCGTGTCGCATATTCTTAAGGGGCAAGCCATCATGGCAGATAGCCCCATCCTGCCGGGGTCCTGGGCTTATTACGAAGAGATCGAAAAATTCCCATACGATCCTGAAGCTGCCATCCAGATCTTGAACAAGGAAGGCTATGTCTTTACCTCGGGCAATAGCATCCGTTCGAAGGATGGGCAGTCGCTTTCGTTCACGCTCGTCCACCCGGATGATGTGATCCACACTCAGATCGCGCAAGCCATTCAAAGCGATTGGGCATTGATCGGCATCGAGGTCAAGTTACAGTCTGTCTCATACGACTCGCTGGTGAACGACTATCTTGTGGCTCGAAATTACGAAGCCGCACTGGGCGACTTGAACACCTCCCGCACCCCAGACCCAGATCCCTATCTCTTCTGGCATCAAGCCGAAGCCACCGGCGGACAGAACTATTCGCAGTGGGATGACCGCACTGCCAGCGAGTTCCTCGAAACCGCCCGCACCACTGCCGATTTCAACGAACGCATCCGCTTGTATAAGAACTTCCAGGTGGTGTTCGCAAAGGAGTTGCCTTCCCTGCCGCTGTATTATCCCGTCTATTCCTACGGCGTGGATGCACAAGTGCAAGGCGTACAGGTCGCGCCAATGTACGATGTCAGCGACCGGTTGGCATTGATCGATGAATGGTATTTGGTGACGCGCCGGGCGCTCGAAGAGCAATCGACGGCTGAGCCTGCTGCAACCCCATAACGAAACGAACCCTAAAGATTTGTGAAGGTCTTTAGGGTTTATTACATACAAAGGAGTTTCATGATGACTGACTCTCAGAAAGCTGTTGAATACGTTCGCGCGAACCGCGAAAGATTTTTGAACGAGTTGAAAGAATTGGTCGCCATCCCTTCGATCTCGACCCTGGATGAAAACAAATCAGATGTACAGCGTGGCGCCGAGTGGGTGGCAGCTCAGCTGCGTTCCATCGGCATGGACAATGTGAAGATCATGCCGACCGCTTTGCATCCCGTCGTCTATGGCGAATGGATGGGAGCGGGCAAGTCCGCGCCGACGGTGATGATCTACGGACATTATGACGTTCAACCTGTCGACCCGCTGGAGCTTTGGACGTCCGACCCGTTCAAGGCGGAGGTCCGAGGCGATTATCTTTTCGCGCGCGG
Organism: Chloroflexota bacterium; assembly: GCA_041157505.1. Taxonomy (GTDB): domain Bacteria; phylum Chloroflexota; class Anaerolineae; order Anaerolineales; family Villigracilaceae; genus Villigracilis. Next base: position 4,089 of record JBEBCV010000266.1, read on the forward strand.
TACTTCAGATATGAAGGGTCAGGTCGTGGCATCCATCAAAGCAGTGGAAGCCATCATGAAGACCGACGGCAAATTACCGGTCAATATCAAATGGCTGGTCGAAGGCGAAGAAGAGATCGG